>NZ_LNGH01000053.1 GCF_011057715.1 Marinitoga sp. 38H-ov | reverse complement strand
AGCCTAGGCTTCCTTTTTTGTTGGGGTGGCATGTGGGATTTGAACCCACGACATCCTGATCCACAGTCAGGCGTTCTACCACTGAACTAATGCCACCATCACTAAAAAAAAAGGTGGCGCGCCCAGAGGGATTCGAACCCCCAACCCTTGGATTAGAAATCCAATGCTCTATCCTATTGAGCTATGGGCGCTGGAGCGGCCGACGAGACTCGAACTCGCAACCCCTGGCTTGGAAGGCCAGTGTTCTACCAATTGAACTACAGCCGCACATCTAAGGTCGCCACCTTCTGGTCGGAGCGACTGGGGTCGAACCAGCGACCTCCGGTTCCCAAGACCGGCGCGCTACCAACTGCGCTACGCTCCGACTCATTCGCTGTCCGAGAATTATAATACCATAAAAAAGATTACTAGTCAAGTAAAAAAATATTTCAAGATTTTTACAAATTAAATTTTTTCTAATTCCTTTATTATCTTTTGTAAAACATCAGGTTCTTCATAAAATGATATCATTTCTCCATCTTTTGTAGTAATAGTTAGACAAAAGGTTTCTAAATAAGGTTTATGCAATGTTCTTATACGTCTATTAGGTAAAAATAAATCTTGCATTTTTACATAATAAATATCTTGTTTCCCCTTAATATCATAAAGATTATATTCTTCAATATTTGTTTTTGAAATAATTTGTTTATAATAATCTCCATTTGGCATTTTAAATGAAAAAGCAATGTTTTTTTCACCAATAGCAAATACTGAAGGTAATAATTTCCCAGCTTCTTCTAAGGAAGTTATCTCACCTCTACCAAAGAATAAATGGTAAAACTTCCAATTATTCTTATTATATTTATTTAAGGTTATATAATCTTTTAAAATATCCACTTTATTTTCTTCATTTGCAGCTACTAAAAAAACACCAGAAACAACTAAAAGATAAAATAATACAAAGAAATTGGTAAATCCAAAAATCATTGCAATAGCTTCACTTGCTATTATAGTCCCTGCAAGAAATGAAAAAACTCTTTTACCTTTTGATTTTAATATTTGATAAAAAATAATAAAAGCTATTAAAGAAATTCCAAAAAACAACCATCCTTTTATAACTACTTGCATTAATGGGATTAATCCAAAAATAACAGATAATACCAAATAATTCATAGTCACACCTACTTTCCAACACAAAAATTTCCAAAAATATTATCCAATAATGTTTCTGTATAGTCTTCTCCTGTTAATTCGTTTAATCCTTCTATAGCTTTTCTAACATCAAACATTATAGCATCATTGGTTAACCCTAAATTTATTCCTTCTATTGCATTAGAAATTGAATCAATAGCTTTCTTGACAGCATTTTTTTGTCTTTCATTTGTTAAAGTTAATTCATTTGTTATAACCAAATTTTTTAGCTTATCGTATATTTTATCTTCTAAATTTTTTATATTCCCTTTTGAAGCAGATATTTTTACTATATCATAATTCCACGGTATTTCAAATTTATTTTCAACATCTGTTTTATTTACAACTATTATTATTTCCTTATCACTATACTTCTTAATTCTTTCATATATTTCAATATCATAATCTTCTATACCTGTTGAATTATCTAATACAAATAATATTAATTTTGATTCTTCTATCGCTTTCAAAGATCTTTCTACACCTATTTTTTCTACTACATCATCCGTTTCCCTTATCCCAGCTGTATCTATAGATCTTATAAAAATACCTCTTATATTTAAATTTTCTTCTATTGTATCTCTAGTTGTTCCTGGAATATTTGTTACTATAGCCCTATCTTTTCTTAGTAAAGCATTTAAAAGCGTTGATTTGCCAGCATTAGGCTTTCCAACTATAGCCATTTTTATACCTTCAATGGCTGATATTCCGTTATCTGCATTTTCATATAAATATATTAAATCTTCTTTTATATTATTTAATGAATTTAAAAATTCGAAATTATCAACCTCGAAATCCTCTGGATAATCCATCTCAACTTCAATTCTAGAAGCAATATTAAATAATTCTTTTTTCAGTGAATTTATTTGTTCAGAAAGTTTCCCTTCCATTTGATTTGCAGCGGCTTTTAATGCATAATCAGAATTAGCATGAATTAACTCATTAATTGCTTCTGCTTTTACTAAATCCATTTTTTTATTCATAACTGCTCTTTTTGAAAATTCCCCAGGCAATGCTTCTCTTATACCTTTTGATAAAATTAAATTCAATATCTTTTTTGTGACTAAGATACCTCCGTGGCCAAATATTTCAAGCATATCTTCACCTGTAAAACTTTTTGGCCCTTTATGATATACCCATGTAACTTCATCGACTATTTCATTTTTTTCTTTTATCCAACTATAATACATTTTTTTAGGTTCTGGATTTGTTATATCAAACATATCATTAATTAATTCTTTTGTTTTATCTCCCGTAATTCTAATTACAGATATTGCACCAGTACCTAATGGCGATGATATAGCTGCAATTGTATCAAAAATCATATAATCACCCCATTTTACTTTTTTTCATATTATATCATTAAAAAATATCACAAAATATAATTTTTGATGAAGATATTGTTTGACAGAAATTATATGTATTTGTTATAATACATTAATTTAAATATTTTGAAACATAAAGGGGGAATCTAGATGATAGATGGAAAAAAAATTAGATTAAGGGGGTATTCAAAAAAAGATTTAAAAGATGTTTTAGAATATATTAATGACTATGAAATTAGGAAATTTACAACTCCTGGAATCCCTTTTCCATTTAGAATAGAAGATGAAGAAAAATGGTATGAAAACAATAACCCTTTTGATAATGGAAAATATAGTTTTGCTATAGAAAGGATTGAAGATAATAAATATATAGGCGGATGCGGAATAAACGAAATTGATTGGAAAAATTCTGTTGCTACGGTTGGAATTTTTTTAGGAAAACCTTTTTTAAATAATGGATATGGAACAGAGGCTATGGAGTTATTAGTCAATTTTATATTTAATGAAATGAATATTAATAAAATAAAATTATATGTATTTGAATTTAATAAGAGAGCTATTAAATCATATGAAAAGATAGGATTTAAAGTTGAAGGAGTTTTAAGAGAAGAAATTTTCAGAGAAGGAAAATATCATGATGAAATAATCATGGGAATTTTAAGAAAAGAATGGAAAACTCGCGACTAAATTGTCGCGAGCTAATGTATTCTTTTTTCCATTTCTATTTGTTTCAAGAATGGTGAAAACTCTTTCTTTTTTAAGATATTATAAAGCGGATCATTCTCTGGTAAAGATACCATAGTTACACTTTTAAAATTCATAAATGCTAGTCTATTTAAAAAATCTTGAACTATTTCTTCATACTTAGATTCATCAATTATCGGAGAAATATCGACAATAAAAGCTCCTTCTTTTGTTGTGCCCCAAACAACATACCCTATTGTAAACCCTTTATTTGTTATTCTTTCCATCTGATACCTATCTCTAGACAATTCCAAAGTTTTAGGCTCTCTTTGCCAATTAGGATTTCTTCCAACATAATGCAAAGCTTCTACAGCCCTATCATGAATATATTTACAATCTGTCTGAATATAGTTAAATTTAGGTTCTTCTATCTTTTCCAAATATTTAACAAAACTTTCTAATATTCTTTTCTCTTTAAATCCATGTTTATTGTAGAACTTTTTTGCACTTTTTTCTTCATCTACAACTTCCAAAATAATTTTAGTAATCCCTCTCCATTTCATTTTTTCAGTTGTATAATATAATAATTCTGATCCATATCCCTTTAATCTATATTCTTTTAAAAAACCAAATGCATCTATCCTTCCCCTTGCCCCTCTTATAGATACAAGAGAAAAACCTATTGGATTCCCAGATTCATATACTATATAAGAATCATCTAAAGATATTGAATTTTCTCTAACATCATATTCAAAAGATGTTATAGTCCAGTTAATAGGGACTGAATAATCTTTAAATGTATTATTTACTAAATCTACAATTGTTACCATGGGAACCTCACTAGCTTTTTTGAATTCCATAAAATCCCCCTCCTAAAGATACATTATAGATAGCCTTATATAAATTATAACACAATTTTTTCTTAAAGTTCATAATTATTTTTATACTAATATCAATAAATTCAATTAACCTTAAATTAATATTAATGGAATATATCCCTAATATTATTTGTAGCAAAAATTCTGTATAATTAAAATAATAAATAAAAAAATAAATAGAGAGGAGAGAATATTTTGAAAAAGAACTGGAGGGTCTTTTGGGACTCTGATAGTCCTTTATTTATAGAAAATCAAAAACTAGCTAGGAAACTAGCTAATGAAACTGGACTATCAGAATTTTTAATAAAATTACTTATTGCGAGAGATATTAAGACAAAAGAAGATATAGAAGAATTTTTATATCCCGATGAATCTTCAATAATTGATCCATTCCTATTAAAAGATATGGATAAAACTGTAGATATTCTAATTGATATTAAAAACAAAAAAGAAAAATTAGTTGTATATGGAGATTATGATGCTGACGGCGTAACCGCAGCCGCCGTTCTATATCAAGGTTTTAAGGCGCTAGGTTGGGATGTTGAAGCATATATCCCAAATAGAATTGATGAAGGATATAGTTTAAATACAGAGGCTATTGATGAATTATATGAAAAAGGATATAAAAACATTATTACCGTTGACTGTGGTACAACTTCTTTAAAAGAAGTTGCCCACGCAAAAGAAAAAGGCATGAAGATTATAGTAACAGATCATCACGAAACACAGGATGTATTACCGAATGCAGATGCCGTTGTAAACCCTAAAAGAAAAGATGATAATTATCCATTTAATGGTTTATCAGGCGTTGGTGTTGCCTTTAAAGTACTTTTAGCTGTTCATAACACTTTAAAAAATACTTCATTTGATCCTTTCTCTTTGGTAGACCTTGTAGCTTTGGGGACTATTGCCGATATTGTTCCGTTAAGATCAGAAAATAGATATTTTGTAAAAAAAGGATTAGATAAGATAAGAACTAATCCTAATCCAGCTTTAAGGTATTTAATGAAAGAAATAGGAATTGTTCCAGAAGATGTAAAATCATATGTTGTAGCATATAAAATTGCTCCAAAAATAAATGCCGCTGGTAGAATGGCTGATGCCATGAAAGCTTTTGAATTATTAATGACAGAAGACAATAAAAATTTAGATAAAAAAGTGAAACAATTACTTGATTTAAACACAGAAAGACAAAAACATGAAAGAAGAATATATAAATCAGCATTGAGTTTAATGGATATAAATCCTGATTTTCATGATAAAAAGGTTATTGTTTTAAGTGGTCAGGATTGGCATTTAGGCGTATTGGGAATTGTAGCTTCTAAATTATCAAATAAGTTTAATAAGCCCGTATTACTAGTTTCAACAACAAATGATGACGATACTGGTAAAGGATCAGCAAGAAGTCCTCAAGGAATTAGTTTAATTGAATTAATGAAAAATTTATCGCAAAAAGATGAAAATTTCTTTAAAGAATATGGCGGACATGAATTAGCCGCTGGTTTTACTATAGATTCCGATAGAATTGAATACTTAAGAGATGAAATAAATAGGGTTTATTATAATGTATATGGCGATAAGGAACCTGAAGCGGAAATTGAAATTGACATGGAAATTGAAAATCTTTGGAATTCATTTTTTGATGATATTTCTGCTTTAGAACCATATGGTTATAAAAATCCAGAACCAACATTTTTAATAAAAAATGTAAATTTAGAAAAAGTAAAAATATTTGGTGCTGAAGATGAAAATATAGCTGCTATAGCAAAAACAGAAAAAGGTATGATATTTGAAGTTGTTGGATATAGTGTATTAGCTAATAGAAAAGATAATTTAACTGGAAATGTGAAGTGTAATCTTGTTGGTAATTTTAGAATAGAAAGAACATTCTATAGCAATCAAAAAATTTTAAAATTCTATATTAAAGATATTGAATTCATAGGAGATTCATTAACAGAAAAAGGTAATTCAGGTAATATATTAATATCTTTACACGCTAAAGATAATGTTCATCATTTAGCAAATTATAAGTATAAAATATTATTAGATATGATTGAACAAAATAAAACTGCTATATTTGCTCCTTTAAAAATTAAGAATACATTATTAATAGAAAAAATTAAAAACAAGATTTCAAAAGGAGAAAATTTAATAATTATAGGCGCTTCTCATTTATTGCTAGAATATACATATAAAATAATTAATCAATATATATCTTCTGATAGCATTTATTATAATAAAAAATCAAAAATAGAAAATACTATTTTAAAAAGTAAAAAAGTTATATTAGTTACTGTACCAGCTTATATTCAAAATATTCAAAGATTAAATGATTTTTCAAATAATATATTAATAGATGAACCAATATATTCATTTTCTCATCCAACTATAGCTAATATAACAGAGTATATTCAATTAAGGAAAATAGTTAGATCTAAAAATTATAACATAAATATATTTGGAACATTTTATGATGAAAGTATAAAAGAGTTTTTAAAAATGAGTGGATATAGAGTAGCGAATGTAAACTCCAATGTACCTCCTTTTGAAGTAATTAACGAAGTTAATTCAAACAAATTGTCTTTAATAAAAGATTATCTATACAATTCGAAAAACCTTAATATATTTGTAAATAGTATTGAACCATATAAAAACCTTAAAAATTATATATCAAGCACTTATGAATACTCAGAAGATTTCATTTTATATTACTCTCATATGCATACATTTTTTGAAAAAATTAATATTAGAGAATTAAATAAAAAAGGACCATCAAGAATATTAATTTCTGAATTTACTAATGATGGTATATCTTTAGAACAGAAAGATAGGCAGTCAATAATAATGTTATATGATGTTCCAAAAACACGACTTGAATTATTAGATTTAATTTCATCTTGGCCACATAACAAAAAAGATAATATAATTTTTGTTATGGCATATAATAATGATTTTTCTACAAAATTTATGTATGATTTTTCAAGAATATATCCATCAACAGAAATGCTTAAGAAAGTATATGAAATAATTAAAGAAAATAACAACATAAATATTAATACTATTTCTAAAGAATACTTTAATAATGACATAGAATTTACAAAGAATATAGTTGATGAACTAATAAATTCTGGAATAGTAATAAATACATCTGATGGATTAAAAACAATGGATGACTTTAGATTAGATTTAATACATAAAAATGTAAAATCAAAGGAAAGTATATTAGATAAATGGATAATAAAAAATTCCATTAGATTTTTTACAAATTTCAAATCAAGAAGTTTAATTTCATTACTAAACAATCAAATTGCGGAGGTAAAATAATGAAAAAAACAACTAAAGATTTAAACATGTATATTAAAGTAGAACAAAAGCATTTGGTTAAAGTGTTGGATAATTTAAGAAAAAATAAAATTTTTTCAAAATTCTTTCCTCTAGGTGGATTCCCTATAATCGCTGTGTCGGAAGAAGATATAAAAGATG
The DNA here is from genome assembly GCF_011057715.1 of Marinitoga sp. 38H-ov. Lineage (NCBI taxonomy): Bacteria > Thermotogati > Thermotogota > Thermotogae > Petrotogales > Petrotogaceae > Marinitoga > Marinitoga sp. 38H-ov. Next base: position 101,343 of record NZ_LNGH01000053.1, on the reverse strand, counting down.
TTGAATCTATATTAAAAGATATGAATATTGACTATGAAACAAAAAAAACTAAGACTGATATTATTGAGGAGATGTTGAAATTTTGAATTACATTGGTCTAGATTATGGTTTAAGTAAAACCGGCATTGCTACAAGTAACTCAATAATAAAAGTTGCTACTGTAAAAGATACAGTAAGAACTGATAAGATTATAAACTATTTGAAAAATATATATAAAGATGAAGATATTTTTGTAGTAGGTCTCCCTATATCAATGTCTGGAAGATATTCAAAACAGACATACGAAACCATTGAATTTTCTATTAATTTAAAAAAAATATTTAATTCAAAAGTTTTTCTTATTGACGAAAGATTAACTACACAACAAAGTTATTCATTGACAAAGAGTTTTTTAAATTCTAAAAAGGCTAAAAAAGCTAAAGATCAAAATAGTGCTCTTTTTATACTTCAAAGATTTTTAAACAATCAAAATTTAGCCATAGAATTAATAGAAAAAAAGGAATATAAATTAGAAAATATTGACTCTAATTCTATTTTAATTAATAATTTGATAATAAAAAATAGTAATATATATAATAAAGCTGATATTTTAGCTATAGACCCTTATATATTTTGGTGGTACTATAAGAGAAATAAAACATCTACTGCATTAAAAGAAGATTTAAATTATGAATATGATTTTATTATTTCAAATGATGATATAAATATAAAATATAATAATTTAATAAAATTAAATAATGATTAGGGTGATTATATGCCAAAAACTTTCTGGTTTATTATTTCTTATCTAATTTTTTTCTTAGTATTATTAAAAACATTCCCTACTATTATAGGAAGTTTAATTGTCGCTCTATTTTTTACAATTTTAATTGATGTAATAGCTAGTTACTTAGAGAAATTAAAGATTTCTAGAAAAATCTCTGCTCCCTTATCTTCTTTAATATTTTATGGAACATTGGTATATGTGCTATATAGCATAATACCAATTACTATAGAAGAAGGGAAAAAAGCTTTTGATACAGTAACAAAAATTGATTTAAATGTAATACCTGGTAAGGCCGGTGAAGTAGTTAATACTTTTTTAGATACTACAAATAACTATTTAAATGATATAATAGTTCAAATAGCAACGTATATTGCATCGAATATTTCTAATTTTATTACTGTAGGATTACTACTTATAGTTGCATCTGCATATATAGCTATAGCAAGTAAAAATTTGTTTAATTCAATCGATAAATTTTTTCCAAACTCAGAAATAAAGAAAACAAAAAGATTTCTATTAACAACATATATAGATTTAAGAAAGTTTGTTTCAGGGCAAATTATAACTGCATTTTTTGTTGGTTTGATAACTTGGTTTTTATCTTTAATATTAGGGTTCCCTTATGCAGTCTTCCTTGGAATTTTAGCAGGAATAACAGATTTCATCCCTTATTTAGGTGTTGTTATTACAGCTTTACCTTTGACTCTATTAGGTTTTACTAATTTTGGATTATCTGGAATAATTAAAGCTATTGTTATACTAGTTATAGCTAATCAAATAGAAACTTGGATATTATCTCCAAGAATTTCTGGTGGAAAAGTAAATTTAAATTGGTTTTTAGTTCTAATATCTTTATTAATTTTTGGACAGGTATTTGGTGTCGTAGGTGTTTTGATTACTATACCTCTTCTAATTATAATTAGAAACATCTGGAATATATTTATTTATCCATATCTAAAAAATATATAAAAAAAGCAGCCTTTTTGGCTGCTAAATGTTAAACAGGGGGAATTACTTAATTTTCCTATATGTGGTTATTATTCTGTTTTATTGGCATTTATTTAAATTTATCGTTATTATACTATATTTTTTGAAGTTTGTCAACTGAAGGGAGAATCATATGAAAACTAGTGAATGGCTAAAAAAATATAATATATTTTTAAAAAAAAGTCTTGGTCAAAACTTTCTTTCAACACAAGAATACGCTAAAAAAATCGTACAAAAATCTGATATTTCTAAAGATGATATTGTTATTGAAATAGGACCTGGAGCTGGTACATTAACCGAAGCTTTGGCTCAATCTGGAGCAAATATTTTTGCTTTTGAAATAGATGAAAGATTAAAACCTCTTCTAGAAGAAAGATTTAAAAATTTTAATAATGTGCACATTCAATTTATTGATTTTTTAAAAGCTGATTTGTCTAATTTTAATAACCCAAAATATGTTGCAAATATTCCATATTATATTACATCTCCAATTTTAGAAAAAATATTTATGGAAACACCGGATTTTCAATTAGCTACCTTGATGGTTCAAAAAGAATATGGTAATAGAATGATAGCAACTTCTGGAAAAGATTATAGTCCTTTAAGTATATTTGTACAATTTTTTTGTAATGTTGAAAAAATTATTACAGTTCCTCCTCATGCTTTTATACCTAATCCAAAGGTTGATTCAGTTGTTATTAAATTAACTCCAAAAGAAAATATTCCTGATATAGATAAGAATAAATTCTTTAAATTTATTCATATTGCATTTTCTCAAAGAAGAAAAACTATAAAAAATAATTTAAAAGGAATATTTGGTGAAAATACAGATGAAATATTAAAAAAATGTTCTATAGATCCTAAAACACGTCCTGAAAATTTATCTATTGATAAATTTATCGATCTTTTTTCATATTGGAATATATAGTTTTTAATTTTCTATTTATATTTTCTTTATTGATTTTATCCATTTTTTTTGTTAAAATATTCTTAGTCCTAAATTTAATTATGCCCTCATAGTTCAACGGATAGAACGGCGGATTCCTAATCCGCAAATGGAGGTTCGATTCCTCCTGGGGGCACCATAATAATCCGGGAGTACCCCGGATTTTTTGTTATTATAAAAAATTGTTATAATATATAATGAGGTGAATACAATGTGGTATCCTGGACATATTAAAAAGGCTAAAAGTAAAATTAAAACTTATTTAAAAACAGTTCAAGGAATTTTAGAACTAGTAGATGCTAGAGCGCCATATGCTAGTAGGGCATATGAATTTGAAGATTTATTCAAAAACAAAGATAGAATAATATTATTTAATAAAGTAGATATTGCGGATGAAAAAAATTTGATTTTTTGGGAAAATTATTATAAGAGTAAGGGATATAAAGTTTTAAAAACATCATTAAAAAATGTTAGTATTAGAAGTTTTTTAACTAAAGTTGTATATAAGTCTTTTCCAAAAAAATTCAGTGAATTAAGGGTCATGGTTGCTGGTATTCCAAATGTTGGAAAATCAACTCTAATTAATAGTATTAAAGGGAAAAAATCATTAAGAGTAGGAAATACACCAGGTGTAACTAGAGGTGTTCAATGGATTAGTGTAAATGATCAATTTATGTTATTAGATACTCCTGGAATATTATATAGCGAAATATATAATAAAAAGATATTGTATAAACTAATTCTTATTGGTTCCCTAAAACCCGAAGAAGATGAAAAAGAATTTGCAATAGAATATGGATTTAATTTCTTCAAGGAAAAATATCCAGAAATAATAAAAAATGCTTTGAAATCAAATGAAATCCCTGAAGATTATTTGGCTTTTATAGAACTTTTTGCAAAAAAAAGAAATTTTATTGCGTCTGGAAATTCATATGATACAGAACGAGCTATGAATATATTTTTAAAAGAATTATCTGATGGAAAATATGGAAAAATTGTATATGATTTTCCTGAAGATTATGATATGTTAAAGTGAGTGATAATTATTCTAAATGGTATTTTTAATACAAATTTTCTTAAAGAATTTATTAAAACAAAAAATATTAAAACATTACTTGCCTTAATTGAGGCAATAGATAAGGATATTATTCAATTAAAAATTGATAATAATAAACGAATAATTATTGAAAATCCAAATTTAAATCTTAAACCTGGAGATTATATTAACATTATTGATGAAAAACAAGAAAGCACAATTCATGTCAAAGAATTATTAAGTATTATAGAAAACAATAATATAGAAAATATTATTAATTTTAATTTATTTGATGAACCAATTCAAATGAATTTAAATGGTAGTTTAAATATGCCAAAAATAAAAAATTTTATTATATGGCTTAGTAAATTTATTAAAAATATAAAACAATATGAATTACCAAAAATCAATAAAAGCTTTAAAAGCTTTATAAAACTATATATTAAAGAAGTAGCAGATAAAATTATAGAAAATACAAATTTAAAAGTTCCAGATCCTAAAAATAGTTCCGAAATTATAATTAAACTATTTGTTAAACCAGACAAACTTGAATCACCCGAAAATATTTCTAAAAATAATATTGATATAGAAGAAAAAAAATTAGATAACATAAAAATGGAGGTTAAAAAATTAGACGTTAATAAATTAAACGTTAGTAAATTAAATGTTAAAGATTCAAATGTTAATAATTTAGATATTAAAGATTTAGAGGATACAAAACCACTTTTTAAAAAAGCTATTGACGCATATAAAAGATTTTCTCAAATAGAAAGTATACCTCAACAAAATTTTATATTTTTTCAAATATTTAATATTCCTATTTTTATTAATATCAGTGATATATTAGAGCAAAACATGCAAAAAAAAGTTAAAAGAATTTCATTTTCTTTCATATCAAATTTATTTGGTTTAATAAATACTATTATCTATGAAAAAAACAATTCTATATCTCTAATATTTAATATTGAAAATAATATTGATATTTTTAAAGAAAATTTAGATGAATTATTAAATTCCATTAAATCAGAGGGTATAAAAATTGAAGTTTTACAATTACACTCTTTAACTGATGAAATAATCTTAAATAAGAAGGGATTATATGGATAAAAAAGTTGTTGCTATAAAATATAAAGAATTTGAAGATGATGTTCCAATTGTCATTGCAAAAGGCGTAGGAAAGATTGCCGATAAAATACTTGAAATTGCTAGGGAAAATAAAATACCTATAACAAAAAATACAAAAGTTGTAAATGACTTATACTCTTTAGATATTCCTTCAGAAATACCAGAAGATATGTATTTTATAATTGCAAAAATAATTGCCCATGTTATGAAATTAGATGCGAGGTGAAATTATGGGGTTAAAATATGCTATTGTTTATTTAGATTTAAAACCAGAATATGCAAAATTATATAATTTACCAATTAAAATGCCAATTTTAGTTGATGATATGAAAAAAGTTACAAATAATAATAAATTGCCATTAGATGTTATTTTGAGAGGTTTAGAAGCTCAATATGAAGTATCTAAAGATGAATATTATAAAAGCTATTTAGTATATTTCTACTATGAAGCTTTTAAAAACTTTTTAAATAAAAATGATTTTGAAAATGCCAATTTTTATTTAAATAAAGCTAAAACTATTGGTGGAGAAGATTATAGATTCCATTTTTACAGAGCATTATTATTAAAAAAAAGTTCCCAAGACGAATTAGCAGAAATAGAATTAAAAGAATCTTTAGTTAAAAACCCAAACTTCTATCTTGGCCATTTCGAGTTAGGGAATTTGATGTTTGAAAGGAAATTATATGACGAAGCTTTAGAATCTTATAAAAATGCTATGGAATTAAATCCAGAATTTGTAATCCCGCATTTAAAAATAGCCGATATTTATATTGAAAATGGTTTATTTCCAGAAGCAATAGAAGAATTAAATGAAATACTAAAAAAGGACCCTAACTTTTCTGCTGCTTATGTAAGATTAGGTATATTATTTAATCAATTACAAAGATATGAAGATGCTATGTATATACAAGAAAAAGGTTTATCTAAAGACCCGGAAAATTACGAATTATTATACAACATTGCTTTTACTTATTCAAAACTAGGCAAACATATAGAGGCTACAAAAAAACTCGAAAAGGCTGCTAAGATATATGAAAAAGATTTTATTTTACATGAATTAGCTATATCTTATAAAAATATTGGTGAATATTTAAAAGCATTTGAAACAGCTAAGAAAGCATTTGAAATATCAACTGAAGAAAATAAAAATTTAATATTATTATTTCTTGTAAAATTATCAGCCATTATTGGTGATTTAAAAGAAACTGAACATTATATTAATTTGTTAAAAGACACTGAATTTGAAATATCTGCAAAAACATTTTATATGTTTTCATTATTATCAAATGATAATATTGAAATTGCAAAAAAAATAGCTATTGAATTAAATAATTATGGAATATATGGCAATTTACATTTAGTTATAGATAATTTAGATTCTTATCTAAATTACTTAGAATCTATATCAGATAATAATTATACAGAGGCTTTAATAGAGTCTTTTGACGAATATGGTGATATAGACAAATTAGGATTATACAGAAATTTAAAGAAAAATAACATAGATTTAATAGAATTAATTAAAGATGAAATTAATGAAAAAGTTGATGGAATCGAACTTATTTTAAACGCCTTATTATTAAGTGGTATAGATTATGGCCTATCTGAAAGAGTTTCCACATTATTGTCTAAATTCATTTGGAAAGATGGAAAAGGTTTGTTAATATCAAGATTTTTACTAAGATATTATCAAGATAGAGTATTTGGTAATTTTAGCTCATTAGATGTATTTGTAAATGATATAATTGAAGAAATGAAAGATTTACATTTTGAATTATCTAGATTAATCTCTGAATATGATATAAATATTATAGATTTTGATGAATTATTAGATTATAACACTAATTCATTTGAAGATGTTATTAAGGTTTTATTATCTTATATGCATATAAACCCAACCCTTGATGAAATTGAAAATTCTAATTTTTATGATTTTAAAACTAAAAATATTCTATTATGGGCTTCTAAACTGGATAAATTAATATTATTATTAAAATAACAGGGAGGATTTTATATGAAAAAATATTTTATATTTTCATTATTTCTATTATTTCTTTTAATTGGTTGTACAATTAAAGAAGATCAAAAACCAATTATACAATTAATTGAACCATCATCTAGCTTAATTAGCGAACCGTTTAACCTAAAGTTTAAGATCTCTGATGACATTTATTTAAAAAATTGGGAAATATCTATAGATAATCAAATTATAAGCGCATTAAAATTTGATAGAATAAAAGAAAATGAAATTGAAGTTAGTTCTATAAAACCATATAATATTGATAATATTCCAGATGGCGATGCGTTAAATATAATAATAAGCGCTGAAGATAATATTGGAAATAAAACTACACTAAAAAAAGAAATCAAAATCGGAAGATTACCTAAAATAAAATTATTACCAGAAGAAAGCATATATGATACAGTAGAAGGAACATTTAATATTATTGCTAATATTAAAGATATTGATGTTTTAAATAAAGAAGATTTATATAGTTATACTTTATCAATTTCAAAAAATGATGATTTTGTATATTTATTTAATTCTGATGATAGTGTAAAAACTGATGTTAATAACAAAGAAGCGACTATTACAACTGATGAATTCAAAGCTTCCAATTATAGCATTAATGATATTTTAACATTAAATATTACTGCAACTGATAGAGCATCAAATACTGCATATTATGAAAAAAAGATTAAGATAGGTGGATATCCTCCAGAAATAAATTTAATTGAGCCTAATAAATATTCAAGTAATTCTACAAATTTAATAATAATTGCAGAAATTTCAGATGACGTTGAAATAACAGATATTAATTTAAAAGTAAATAATATAGATAAAACCATTGATAGTAATTTTTATATAGATTCTTTAGATTCAACAAGCTTATCATATAATAATTTTAAAGAAAAATCTTATTTAAAAAAGGTATATTTAAAAAATGATAATATAACATTAGAAGACACAAATTATATTGAAATAATTTCAAAGGATCGTGCAGGAAATACAACAACTAGAGGTTTTATTGTTACATATGAAAATAAATCTTTTAAAATAACAAAAGCGTGGTGATATTATAAAAAAGGGATTTATTATATTATTATTAATATTTTCAATTAGTATTTTTGGTGAAATAAACAATATTTACCCTTCAAATAATCAGTATAATCTTTCACCAACAGGATTTGTTTTGAAATGGGAGATTTCAGATAATAAAAAATATACATATGATTTGTATTTAGGGGAGACTAATCCTCCCCAATTGTTTGGTTCAAATATTCCTTCTAATATTTATCCATTAAAGCTGTTAAAACCTTCAACTACGTATTATTGGAAAGTTGTTGCAAAAGAGAGGATAAATAAATACGAAAGTCCAATTTGGTCCTTTACAACAAGAGATTATTATAATGGTGAATTAATTTGGGTTTCTATAATAAAAAATTCACAAAAAATCCTTTATTCAGATAATTATGTTATTAATGCATATGATAATAACATAGATATATATAATCCATATAGAGATATTGTATATAATTTAAAAACAGATTTTAAAGACATACTTGTAAATAATGATTTGTTATATATTTTAAAAAATAATTCTATTGAAATATATAACTTTAAAAGCGGCAAAACTGTAAAAAGTATTACTCTCAATAAATCATATGAAAATATATATTTAAAAAAAGACAATTTAATATTATACTCAAAAAATTCAATTGATGTATATGATAATAATTACAAAGAGATTTTAAATTTAAACTTCGACAATACTATTAAAAATCTTTATTTATTAAACAACTTTTTTATTGTTAATTTAGATAATAAAATTATTATTTTTGACTATTCTGGAAAAACAATAAAAGAATATAAAATATCAGCTAATCTTATTGGTTTAAATTCTAATTTTATGTTGTTAAAAATAAGTGATGTATTATATGTACTATCGTATGATAATCAAATGTATAAAATAGATGATAATGTAAAATATGCCCACTTAAATGATAATTTTATTTTTATAGAAAAAGATCAAAAATTAATTATATACAATATTAATACCAAAAAAAGAAATACTATATATTTAGATTTTACTTTTAATAAGGCTTTATTCTTTGAAAATAATATCATTTTAATTGGCGATAAAATATATTGTATAGATTATAGCGGAAACATATTATGGAAACAAGATTTTAACGCTCAAACTATTAAATCAAACATAATAACTACAGATAGAAATACTATTATTTTCTCATTAAATGATGGAACTTACAATAAAATAATAGAATTATTTGAAAATGATTTAATCGATGTTTCAATCAACTTAAAAAGTTTAGATTTGAAATTTGAAAACAATATAATACCTGTTATTAAAGATACCAAATTACCTACTCCTATACTTTTAAATCCAAAAAACAATGAAAAAATTTCTAATTTTACTACTACTTTAAGTTGGACATTACCTGAATATGACAATGAGTCAGTTACTTTTGAAATTCAATTAAAAGCAATAACTAATGGTATTATGAAAAATATATTATTAAACAATATTAAAAAAAATAATATATTAATACAATTAGAACCAAACACAAAATATTTTTGGAAGGTTATAGCTATTGAAAATAATCAAAGAACTGAAAGCAACTGGAGTACATTTTTTACAGATGATTTGTCTTTTGTCTTTAAAAGAATAAAAATAACAAACGCTCAAATGATAGCCAATGCAAAAATTGTTAATGATATTATATATTTTACAGGATATACTCAAAAAGAAAACAGTTTAAATCTATTATATGGACAAATTAATACTAATTTCTTGAATTTAAAAGCATGGGATTTTTCTAATAATAAATATGGGCAAGCAATAGACATAACAAATGAAGGCACTATTTTAATTGGCGGATTTTCTGCGGAAAATGAAATACGCGGAGATATGTTATTATACTCATTAACTTCTGATGGGAAGGTTATTTGGAACTCAGAAAGTGGTGGTTCTAAAAGAGATTCTATAAACGATATATTATATGATGATAACTATTTATATTATATTGGTACTATTGGCACTGATAATATGGAAACAAATATACAATTTGCAAAATATAATTTGAATGGATATAGAATTTGGTCAAGAGATTTTGGAGGTTATGAATTAGAGTTTGGAAGTAAAGTTAAAAGAATTGACAAATATTCATTTGTATTATTAGGTACCACTAAATCCTTTGGCGAAGGTGGCTATGACTATTATATTATCAAAACAAATGAATTGGGTCAAAAAATTTGGGATTTGACAATAGGAACTTCTAAAGATGATTTTGCATCTGATATATTAATTCTAACGAAAAATGAATATATTATTTTAGGAACATCTTTTGGAGATACATTACAACCTTTAATTTCAAAGATTGATAGTAACGGATATAAGATTTTTGAAAAAACAATTCCTTTTGTAAATGATGTGAATTTAATAAAGGCTGTATTATATAAAAATTATATATATTCTGTTGGTTGGTTTAGATATAATAACTCCATACAAAGAACTGGTATAATAACCAAATTTGATATAAATGGTAACTTAATCTTTGCTAAAACTTTTGATATAGATAATCAAGACACTGTATTTACAGATTTAATTATAAAAGATAATAAATTCTTTTTAATAGGTTTTTCTGAATATCCAGAACCAAATTCTAGAGATATAATTCTCATTCAAACAAATGAAGATTATATATTAAATAATTTTAAAGAGGCTAAGTGAGGTTATATGAAAAGATCATTTATATTTATAATTATTCTTATTAGTTCATTATACATAAATTCAATTTCTCCTTTAATGACAACATTTCAAGAAACATTTAATGTTACTATATCTCAATCATCTGCACTTCCTTTTACAAATACTATTGGAAATATAATATTTGCTACTATTGCTGGATTTATTATTTCTACTATAGGATTGAGAAATAGTTTAATTTCATCATTTTTTTTCTTGATATTAAGTATATTAATTTTTATTTTTTCAAATAATTTTTTAGGTTTAATTCTTGCTATGTTTTTTGTTGGAGGTGGTTTGGGGCAAGTTTTTTCTGTTACTACTTCCATGTATGATCATTTAGATGAAAAATTACAGAATTATGGTTTATTTCATGCATTTTTTGGTTTAGGTGGAATAATCGGTCCTTTACTAGTTTCTCTTTTTTTAAAGTTTAATTTGAGTTATAGAAATTTATTTAGCACTTATTTAATATTAATATCATTGCTATTATTATATATATTTATAACTAAAAAACCTGAAAATATAAAATATGAATCTTTTTCATTATCTGAAAGTTTTATATTAATAAAAAAAAGAATTGTTATTATCTCATTAATAATGCTTATGTTATATGCAGGGTCTGAGATTGGAAGTATTACTTGGGCCGCTAATTTATTTAAAAATTCTTTTAATTTCACAAAAGAATCTTCTGCTATATTTATTAGTTTATTTTGGTTATTTTTTACTTTTGGTAGAGTAATTTCAGATAAATTATTTTATTTTTTCAAAGAAAAAACATCATTTTATTTGCCAATAATATCTTCTATTACATTATTAATATTATTTTTTTTGAAAATACCTTTTATATTTGCTATATACGGATTATTCTTGGGCCCCATTTTCCCAGCAACACAAAAATATTTAAATGCTCATTTATCTCATAGAGAAGTGGGATTAATATCAGGACTTGTATTTGCAGGAACTGGAATTGGTTCTATGATTATCACAACAACAATGGGATTTATTGCTGATTATAATGTTATAGCCAGTTATTTTTTACCATGTTCTATACTAATATTAATTGGTATGCTATCATTAATAAGAGAAGGTAAGTAAATTATTTAATTGATTTTAATTAATGAAAGGGGACATTTTATGGGGAATAATTTATTTAATAGTAAAGATATAAAAAAGATTTCATTCTTAAGTAGTTTGAATATTCATCCAAAAGATCGAGTTTTTGCTTTTGTTAAAACAAATATAGTAAAAAATGAATATGAAAGTTATATCTATTTATCTTCATTTTCTGGTAAATACAAAAAATTTGTTAAAGGAAAAAATCCATTATGGTCTCCTAACGGAAAATTACTTTTATTTATAGACAAAAAAAATAAAGATTTTAAAGGTCAAGAATTATATTTAATACCATATGATGGTGGAGAGCCTTATCTTTTAACAAAAATAAAAAATGGAAATTATATAGATATTAAATGGTCTGAAGACTCAAAAGGAATTTATGCTATAAAGAAAATTGAGGAAGAAAAAGATTCTGATGTTAGAGAAATTGAAAATTTACCCATTTGGCAAAATGGTGGATCTTTTATTGAAAGATTTAAATATTCTTTAGTATATACTAATATTAATGGAAAAGAAAGAGAAATTAAACCACCAAAAGATAATTTTGAGCCATTAGCTATTTCATTATATAAAAATAAATTGACTGTTATTGTATGGAGGGATAGAGTAAAATATCCTGCAGAAACAGAAATATATGTATATGATTTGAATAAAAAACAATGGAAAGAAATTCCTCTTTCTTACAAAAAGGTTTATTGGCTTGAATGGGTTGATGATAAACATTTTATATTTTTAGGGCATGATGGAAAATATGGTTTAAATACAAATATTCATTTATACTATTATAAGAGTAAAAATAATATTATAGATTTATTCAATAATTTAGATCTTTCTTTTGGTAACTCATTAAATTCCGATGTTAGATTTGGTTCAACAAGAAAAATAAAATTAATAAATAACTCTATTTATTTTGTAGTTACAGAAAAGGAAAGAGCTCCATTATATAAGGTTACAATTGATGGAAAATTAGAAAAAATATTAAAAGATGGTTCATGTGAAGATTTTGATATAAATGATGAAAATATTATATACATTAACCAAGACTTCTTAAATTTACCAGAAATTTATTTCTATAACAAAAATAAAAAGTTGACAAAATTCAATGAAAAAATAATTAAGAACTATACTATAAAACCACCGTATTATTTAAAGATTAAAAGCGAGGATAACAAGGATTTAGATGTATGGTATTTACCACCATATACAGAAGAAAATAAAGGAACAATACTCGAAATACATGGTGGTCCAAAAACTGCATATGGTGATTCTTTTATGTTTGAATTTCATCTTTTGGCTTCAAATGGATATGGCGTAATATTTACAAATCCACATGGAAGCGAAGGGTATGGTAATGAATTTGCGGATATTAGGGGAAAATACGGAACTATTGATTATAGAGATTTAATGAAAGCAGTAGATTCAATAGTAGAAAAATTCAATTTAGATAAAAACAAATTAGGAGTTACTGGCGGTTCATATGGTGGATATATGACAAACTGGATAGTGACACAAACTAATAAATTTAAAGCCGCTGTATCCCAAAGATCTATTTCTAATTGGTATAGTATGTATGGAACCACTGATATTGGATATTACTTTGTTACTGATCAAATTGGAGGACATCCTTGGGAAAATAAAGAAAAGTATATAGAATCATCGCCATTATTTCATGTAGATAAAGCTAATACTCCATTATTATTAATTCATTCATTAAAAGATTACAGATGTTGGGTTCCAGAAGCGTTACAATTTTATACCGCATTAAAGGTTCGTGGAGTAAAAACAAAATTAGCATTATTCCCAGATGAAAATCATGAATTATCTAGAAATGGAAAACCTGATCATAGAATTAAAAGATACAATTTAATAATAGAATGGTTTAATGATAATATAAAATGAGGCCAAGGCCTCATTTTATATTAATATCATAGATATTCCTAAAAATATAAAAGATATAAAAAAGATAGTGTCTCTAAATCTCCAATTAAATTCCTTATACCTTGTTCTTCCTTCCCAACCATTATAACATCTTGCTTCCATAGCAACACTAAGATCATCAGCTCTTCTTAAAGCAGATACCAATAATGGTACAATTATTGCAACTAACCCCTTTAATCTTCCAGATATTTTTCTGGAATCAAAATTTGCCCCTCTACTCATTTGCGCTTTAAAAATTCTTTCAGCTTCACTCGCCATAACAGGTATAAATCTAATAGCAATAGTCATAACCATAGATAATTCATGTGCAAATGACCTTTTTACTCTAAACCAAATTAAAACATCTTCCATAGCATTAGCTAATAATGTTGGAGAAGTTGTCAATGTTAATACAGATGACAGCATAATTGCAAAAAATAATCTAAATGTTATTATTGCAGCATTAGATAAACCTGTATCTGTTATCTTTATAAACCAAAGTTGGTAAATAACATTCCCTTCATAATTAAATAATTGAACAACAAAAGCAAATAAAATTAACATCCACATTGATTTTATTGATTTACCGTACATTCTTAGTCCAACTCGAGATAATATCATTAATACAAGAGTATAAAATGACATTAAAGCAACATCATAAAAACTATTTATTGTAAAAGCAAAACCAGCTAAAAAGAATAATCCTATCAACTTTGCTCTTGGATCTAATGAATGCATTATAGATTTTTTTTCAATATATCTTCCAATTGCAATATTTTCTGCAAACATTTCACACCACCAATTTAATTTTTTATTCTATTATATATTATACTATCTAATTTTTAATTATGTTAAAAAATAATTTCATATTAAAAAATGTGGAGCATTTGCTCCACATTAATTTTCCTTTGATTTTAATTCTTCTATCTTTTTTTCAATTTCTTCTAGTTCTTTATTTATTTTTTCCCATTCCTTCTCTAAATTTTCATCATGTTCATGTGGCCCCATATATTTTTTTATAGCTTCTTTCTCAATTTCTAAAACTCTTTTTCTTCCTAATAATTCTTCTAAATCCATATTATCCCCCCTTTGAATTGTGAAAATATAATTATATAATATCAACTTTCACACTTCTATTTTACCATTTTGTTTCAAAAAAATCAAATATCTTTATTAATCATTTTTTTAATTATACTTTTTTAATTGAGAAAATAATAGGTTAATAAACTCCTTTCTATCAACTTTTAATGCCCATTTAGAATTTGGCTCTTTCAAATGCCAGTAATCAACAACAGTTTCACCATATGTTAACTCACCTTTTGTTTCTACTTGTGCATAATATTCTTCAAACTCAAATATTTCTGGTTTAATTAAATATGCAATTGTACATGGATCATGCAATGGTGCTCCTTCAATTTTAAATATATCATAATATGTTTGATGAAAAAATTCTAATAATACTCCCATTTTTGATACTATTTCTGATTCAAATTTTTGCATTTCTTTTATTTCATCCATATATATTTTTGCTTGATGAGTTACATCAAGTGGAAATACTGTTAAATTAAATCCTGCATTAAATACTATTTGAGCAGCTTCTGGGTCGGCATAAATATTAAATTCTGCTCTTGGAGTTGTATTTCCAAATTTTATTCCACCACCCATAATGACTAATTCTTTAACCAAAGGAATTAAGTCAGGATAATTTAATGCAAATTTTGCTATGTTTGTTAATGGTCCTACGGCAACTAATGTAATTTCATTTGGATTGCTATACACATTTTCTGCAATAAATTCAAGATAATTTTTATTTTCTAATTCTTTTTTAGGCTCAGGTAAATTCGCCCCTTCTAATCCACTTTCTCCATGAATATTTGGAGCTACTATTTGCTCTCTTAATAACGGCTTACTTGAACCAGCAAAAACTGGAACATTTATATTAGCCATTTCTGCTAAAATTAATGCATTTTTTGCAGTATTTTTTAAATAAGAATTTCCAGCTACTGCTATTATCCCTAATAATTCAATTTCTTCTGCAATACCTGCTAATAATATTGCAACCGCATCATCGTGACCAGGATCACAATCTAAAATAACTTTTCTTTTCACAATATCACCTCATATTTTTAAGTTTTCTATTTCACTTTCTAAATGTTTTAAAAAGTTCAAATCATAATTATATTTAATATTCTCAAATTTTTTAATTGGCAATATCCGCATTAATGAATTACTCAAAAACGCATAATCAAAATTTTTTATTTCTTTGCTTTCTATTATAACCTCTTTTGTATTAAAATTCTCAATGAGTATTCTTCTAATAATTCCATTTAATAATCCGCAATCTATTTTAGGTGTATATATTTCATTGTTTTTAACAAAATAAATATTAGAAATAGTCCCTTCAGTTATTTCATTTTTTTCATTCAAAAATATTGCTTCATCCTTATTTAATTTTATAGCTCTTTCTAATTCCAATATATTCATTACATAATTATTTGATTTTACATAATTTAATGGATTCTTGCTATATTTTTTTGTTTTGGCGAATATTACATCATATCCCTTATTTTTTACTTCTTCTAAATATATTCTATTATTAGAAGATATTATAATATCATATGTTTCTTTGTTTTTCAAAATACTTATCTTTAAACTTCCATTATCAATTTTATTTTTTCTAATAACTTCATTTGATATATCATATAATTCTTCTAGATGCATATCAAAATTTATATTTAGCAAATTACATCCATTAATAAGTCTTTCATAATGGTATTTAAAAAATTCTAATTTACTTTTATTTACTTTCAATGTTTCAAATATACCTTGACCAAACATTAACCCTTCATTAATTTTATATGGTATTTCATTATTATAATATTTTCCATTAAAATATATCATTTCATTCTTAACCCCTCTATTAAAGCTTTTCCTTTTGATAATGATTCATCGTATTCATCTTCAGCATTAGAATCCCAAACAATTCCACCACCGAAATTAGCATAAGCTTTCTTATCTTTGCAAATTATCGTTCTAATTACAATATTTAAATCCATTGAATTATCAAACCCTATATATCCAATTGTTCCTGTATATATTCCCCTTTTATTTGGCTCCAATTCTTCTATTATTTCCATAGCCCTAATTTTAGGAGCTCCAGTTATTGAACCTCCTGGAAATGTTGCCATAATTAGATCAATAGCATCTTTTTCATCCTTTAATTCTCCAACAACGGTAGATACTAGATGATAAACCGTTGCATATTCTTCTAATGTGAAAAGTTCAGGTACCTTTACGCTTCCTGGTATACATACTTTTGATAAGTCGTTTCTTTCTAAATCAACTATCATTAATAATTCTGCCTTATCTTTTGTACTATGCATTAAATCTTTTTTATTTTTTTCATCTATTTTTTGGTTTCCAGTTCTAGGTCTTGTACCCTTTATTGGTCTTGTTTCAACATATTTGTTCTTTAATAAAATAAATCTTTCCGGAGAGCTAGATACAATTTGAAAGTCTCCTGTATCTATATATGCAGCAAAAGGGGCTGGATTAATCTGTCTTAAATCTAAAAACAATTCATCAGGAGATTTTATTAAATCTGCTTCTATTCTTTGAGTAAAATTAATTTGATAAACATCACCTTGATAAATATATTCTTTTACTTTTGCTATAGAATTCATATAGTATTCTTTACTCATATTAAATTTAATATTTATATCTGCTAAATTATTTTTTTCTTGTGAGATATATTTTTTTGAATTAAAAACTATATTTTTTATTTCATTATGTTTTTTTTCATCTTGACTAGATAAATATAATTCATCATTATTATGATCATATATTAAAACAGAATCATAGAAAGGAAAATAAATATCATATATTCCAATATCATCTATTGCTTTTGATTCAATGTTTTCAATATATTTATTACTATCATATGAAATAAAACCCATTGCTCCACCAATAAACGGAAATGTAGTATTATTTGTTGCTTCATATTTTTTTATTAACTCTTTCAAATCTATAAATGGATTTTTTGAGTAATATTCTTTAATTTCATTATTATATTCTATAATAACCTTATTATCCTTTGCTTTAAATATTAAAAATGGATTTACTCCTAAAAAAGAATATTTTCCTAATCTTTTTTTATCTTTTTGACTATCTAAAAAAACTATATGTTTTTTATCTATTATAGAATTAAAAATATCCACTAAATTAATCGATGTATTTAATTTTTCTATCATAATATCTCCTTCCTATAATTTTTAGCAAAAGATAAGAAGTTTTTTAACATATCAAGTCCATGCTCTGTTAAAACAGCTTCTGGATGAAATTGAACACTTTCTATTGGATATTTCTTATGTTTAATCCCCATTATTTCACCATCGATTGATTCAGCTGTAATCTCTAAATCTTCTGGAAAATTCTCTTTAGAAACTATAAGAGAATGGTATCTTGTTACATTTAAAGGATTTTTTAATCCTTTAAATACACCATTATTATTGTGAATTATCGGAAATACCTTACCATGAATAGGTTCTTTGGCTTTAATAATTTTAGCGCCAAAACTTTGCGCAATAGTTTGATGCCCTAAGCATACACCAAAAATAGGTATTTTTTCCTTAAATTCTCTTATTATTTCTAAAGATATACCAGCCTCATTTGGTGTTTTAGGACCAGGCGAAATAACAATCATATCAGGATTTAATCTTTCAATATCTCTTATTGTTATCTTATCATTCCTATACACCAAAACCTCTTCTTTTAGCATATTTAAGTAATGAACAAGATTATATGTAAAAGAATCATAATTGTCAATCATTAATATCATAACTTCACCTCAACTTCTATAATACTTTCTTATTAAGAATTATTGTTATTATACAAATTATATCATATATTATATTTATACATGTAAGTTAAAAAAGTAAATAATCTAACATAATAAAAAGTTAATAAATTCCGCAGAGGATCTACTAATTAGTGGTTGAAAGTGAAGCAGAAACATCTAACCCTCATAACTTGATCTGGTCAATACCAAAAGAACAGAAATTGATTTTTATTATTTATATATATAATTTTTAACTTAATTAATATATCATACAATATAATAATTAAGTAAATTTATTTAATTTTGGAAATATAAAATTAATAGCAATTTAATTACAATTTTATTTACTTTCTTTTTTTTTGATAAAATGATAATTGAATTATAAATATATAAAATAAAAAAGCTTTTTTTATGCGTTGTGAAAATATTATCAATATTCTTCTTAAATTTCTTTATACTTATAATAAAAATTTAAGTATTGAAAAAAAGTTATTACCTTGATATAAAAGATTCTAACAATATATTTCCAATTTATGTTTAAAGAAAAAGATGGTTACTTAATTTGTATAAATGGGGGAAATTGCTATGTATAATACGAAAAACCCTAAAAATTTATTTAAAATTATTATTTATCTAATATTAGGAATATTATCAGTATATTTTTTAATAACATTTATATATAACACATATTTTAATCCACTACTTATATTAAAAAAATATTATGATACAATGTTTTATGCTAGAATATATTACCTTAACGTCCTTAATGACAATACATTATCTTCTAATACTATAAATGATTCCCTTAAAGCTTATTTAAACAAAATGATAGAAGAAAGAAAAAAATATGTTTTAGATCCAAAAACATCAGAGAAACTTATGAAAGAATATTATATACATTTAGATGATGATGCTATATCCATAGATACAAAAAGTTTAAATATAAAAAAAGTAAATAATGGATATATTGTACATATTATAAATGGTGATTTAGTATCCTATGATTTAGATTCTAAAGGTAATATAATAAAAAGAGTAATAAAGAAAGAAAAACTCAGAAAAATAAAATATCCTGAAAATAAAGAAATAACCTTTTATATCGTAAGAACATGGAAAGGATTAAAAATTGATTGGATAAAATCCGTTTATAATTACTCTAAAAATGTAGATTAAAAAGTAAAATAATTCCTATGAAAGTAAGGAACTATAAAATTAATCATGAGTTTATTTTTTGTTTTTAGTGAAATAAAATGTTTTAAAATGGTTTTAGAATTAAATAATCATTCAGTATTTAAACTATCATCTAGTTTTAGAACAATTGGTCTAAATCTTTTAAATTAGGATTGGGCGGGATGAATATTCAACAGAAATTACAAAAATATATTATGTATCAATTTCCACTGGTACTTATTATATAAATCATTCTCCATAACATTATTTGTATTGGAGATTAAGATAGGAGGGGTAATATGAAAAAGAGAGTTTAGTGGGATTTATCATGAGTGTATTTTTTATTTTAACTTTTGCAGCTTATAACGTTTTAATTCCTTCTGCTAATAAATTTATTAAAACCATGGAAGTAGAAAATTATAAAATTAAGTTTTTATACTCAAAAGAAATTGAAAAATATATAAGTATCGATAAGGTTGCATATAATAAAAATGGAAATATTATATTGTTTGAAAATAAGGGGAGAAATAATTTATATGTATCTAATTTAGATGATTTAGCTAAATGGAATGCTATTACATTAGATAATTCCCCAATACTTTCATATGATTCAACTTTTCATTTTGTAACAAATGACAATTCTGTAGTATTTTTTTATAATAATCAAAAAAATAATAGCTTAGAAATTTATCAATACTCTTTATCTGAAAAGGATTGGAAATTGATAAAATCTTATTCAGACTCATCATATTTCGATACATATCCATTAAAAATCAATAATAATTTCTTATCTTTTGTTATACAAAATAAAAATGAGTTAGAATTTCATATTATAAATACAAACAACAAAGAAGATATTATTATAAAAAGAATTTTATTGGCGGAGATAACTTGGATATAAATACAAAAGGAGATGTTGTCCTTATAAGTAACATCAAACTTGAATACTTTAATAATAAAACTAAAGCAATAAAAGAAATAAATTTAAATAATGCTTATCCAGAGATAATAACAAATCCACCATATTTTGTAACCTTTATAAGTGATAGTGATATTGCTATATACAGCAATAATAAATTAATAATACTTGATACCGAAAATTGGAAAATAAAAGATGTTATATATGAAATTCCGGAAAATATCATTGGTTTAACTGGACTGAATGATGGTAGTATTTTAGTAAATCTTTATGCATATAAAGGAGAATAACATAAAGATTATCATTATAAAATTTATATCCTTTTTTATATTTTGAAAAAGAATATTCTTTAACTAGTTTTAAATATAGTGAGAAAAAATTTTGAAACATCATCAATAGAAAATTTGATGAATATCTTCAAATATTTCATAAGGGGTATAATTAATATATCAAAACTTAAAAAGAAAAAATAACTCTCTTGAAATAAAAGAAAAATAATGATATAATCAGAAATGATATAATTAAAATGAAAAGTGAATAAAAAAGATCCGCAGGGGAGCTACTAATCCGTAGCTGAGATTGAGGTGGAAGCCTCTAACCCTCATAACTTGATCCGGATAATACCGGCGAAAGGAGCGGAGCAGAGATAAAAATAATCAATCTCCTGCTTCGTGCAGGAGATTTTTTTATAACAGGGGGTGATTTCTTGAGAGTATATATAAACGGTAAAGCAATGGAGTGTAAAAGTAGTACATTAAATGAATTACTAGAAGAACTCTCTTTCAGTAATAAACCTGTTGTTGTAGTAAAAAACGGCGAGATTATCTCAATCAAGAATTATTCTGAACATCGTTTATCTGAAAATGATAAAATCGAAATCATTACCGTAGTGGGAGGTGGTTGATATTAATTTTTATGGTGAAGAAATCAACAATCTTTTTTTCATGGGAACAGGAAAATTTCGAGATTACAATGTTATGAAAAAAGCCATAGAAGAAGCAAAAATAGAAGTTGTTACTGTTGCTATGCGTAGAGCTTCATATAGTAATATGAATGAAAGTATTTTAGATTATATCAATGTAAAAAAAATTATGGTGAATACTTCGGGTGCAAGAAATGCTGAAGAAGCATTATTGATTGCTAAAGCAGGAAAAGAACTTATGAAAACAGATTGGGTAAAAATAGAAATAATAAATGATACAAAATACTTAATGCCTGATAACCAAGAAACAATTAAAGCATGTAAATTACTTACAGATAACGGATTTAAGGTATTTCCATATATGTACCCAGATATATATGATGCAAGAAAAATGATAGAAAATGGAGCAGAAGTACTAATGCCATTAGGCGCCCCTATAGGTACAAATAAAGGTTTTACAACTAAAGAATTAGTGAAAATATTATTAAATGAATTTGATGCAAAAATAATAATAGATGCTGGTATAGGAAAACCTTCTCACGTTTCCGAAGCAATGGAAATTGGATGCCATGCAGTTTTAGCAAATACTGCAGTTTCTATAGCCGATGATCCCATTAAAATGGTAAAGGCTTTCTCATTAGCAGCACAAGCTGGACATTTAGCATATTTATCAGGTATTCCAGAAGAAAATGATTTTGCAGAAGCATCTTCGCCATTGTTCGACTATATAGGAAGAGATTAAAATGTTCTCAAAGTATGTTGATAACATTTCAAAATACATAAAAAATGAAATTAAGAATAAACACAGTGTGAATTTAAATAAAGAGTTTTTCCTCATAAATGATATCTTTGGATTATTAGAAAATTCAGATCTTCGAACAATGGCGAAGAAAGTAATAAAGAATAATAAGAAATATTTTGGAAATAATATTTTTCTATATGCCCCATTATATATATCTAATTATTGTATAAATGGTTGCAAATACTGTGGTTTTAAGGCTTTAAATAAAATCGATAGAAGAAAACTAAATTATGATGAAATAGAAAAAGAACTTATCTATTTAAAAAATACAGGCATTGATCATATATTAATTTTAACTGGCGAAGATCCAATTAATAGCGATTTTGAGTATTTAAATTATACCATAATAATGGCTAAAAAATATTTTAAAGAAATATCAATAGAAACATACTCATTAAGTCAAAAAGAATATGAAATATTAATAAATTCTGGTTTAATTGGAGTCACATTATATCAAGAAACATATGATAAAGAAAATTATAAAAAATATCATTTATTTGGACCTAAAAGCGATTATTATAAAAGGCTTGAGACTATAGAGTATGCTATAAAAGCTGGTGTTAGAGAAATAAATATTGGCGCATTATTAGGTTTAAGCAATCCTGATTATGAAATAATAATGCTTGCTCATCATATGAATTACTTATTAAAAGAATATCCAGAAGTGGAATATTCTATATCATTTCCAAGAATTAAAAACGCATATAATGTAAAAAATGAATTTTTCACAATTAAAGACAAGCGTTTAATTCATTATATTTTAGCTCTAAAGTTAATTTTTCCAAGGATACATATCAATATATCAACTAGAGAAAATAAAGAGTTTAGAAATGCTGTGCTTGGCTTTGCAACAAAGATGTCTGTGGCATCCGCTACAAATGTTGGTGGTTATACATTATATAAAAATTCAACAAAACAATTTGAAACAGATGATAATAGAACTTTCGAAGAGTTTTTTGACTACATTAAAAAAAGAGGATATTATCCTACTACTGTAAATTGGTTTTAAGGAGGAAATAATATGACACAATTGGAATATGCAAAAAAAGGAATTATTACAGATGAAATGAAAATCGCTGCAAAATATGAAAATATATCGCCTGAAATATTAATGGGAAAAATTGCAAAAGGTAAGGTTGTCCTACCTAAAAATAAAAAGCATAATTTTAAAAATATTAGAGCTATAGGTGAAGGATTAAAAACAAAAGTAAATATAAACCTTGGAACATCTCAAGGATATAGCACTTTAGAAGAAGAAATAGAAAAATTAAAAATTTCAGAAAAATATGGCGCTGATTCTATAATGGATTTATCCACTTGGGGAGATTTAAGTTATATAAGAAGGGAAATTGTGAAAAATTCCAATATTATGGTAGGTACTGTACCTGTATATGACGCAGCCACAAAAGCTATACAAAAACAAAAAAGAGTTATAGATTTTGAAGTTGGTGATTTTCTTCAAATGGTAAAAGATCATGCAGAAGACGGTGTCGATTTCATGACAATACATGCAGGTATTACTAAAACCACTATTGAAAAATTAAGAAATTCTAATAGATTAACAAAAATAGTTTCCAGAGGTGGATCTATTATAGTTGGGTGGATGATAAAAAATCATCGAGAAAATCCATTCTATGAATTCTATGATGAAATATTAGACATATGTAAAGAATACGATATTACAATAAGTCTTGGAGATGGAATGAGACCAGGTTCTTTGCACGATGCTACTGATGATTTACAATTCGAAGAATTGTTGAGATTAGGAGAATTAGTAAAAAGAGCAAGAAATCATGGCGTTCAAGTTATGGTTGAAGGTCCCGGGCATATGCCTATAGATGAAATAGAAGCTAATGTAATATTGCAAAAAAAAGTATGTGATGGCGCACCTTTTTACGTTTTGGGACCAATAGTAACTGATATAGCTCCTGGATATGATCATATAACTTCTTCAATTGGTGGCGCTATTGCTGCTTCTAAAGGAGCTGACTTTTTATGTGCAGTAACTCCTGCTGAACATTTAAGACTTCCTACTTTAGAAGATATAAAAGAAGGATTAATAGCGACAAAAATAGCTGCTCATTCAGCAGATATAGCTAAAAATAGAATTCATATGGAAATTGACAATGAAATGAGCAAATCAAGAAAAGAATTTAACTGGGATAATCAATTTAAATTGGCATTAGATGGAGAAAAAGCAAAAAAATATTACAATGAAAGAAAAGGTGCAGAATCAAATATGTGTTCAATGTGTGGTCAATTATGTGCTTTAAGAATAACAGAAGAGTATTTAGAAAAATCCGAAATTCTATTTATTGAATAGGGGGAATAACAATGTTAATATTTTCAGGATTTGATCCATCTGGTGGTGCTGGTATATTACAAGATATTACTATAATGAAACTATTTAAAATAAATCCTAAAGCTATAATTTCCGCTTATACTATTCAAAATGAAAATATTTGTAAAAACATAGAATTTAGAGATAACTTTGAAGAATTTAAATTATTTGATAATTTTTCAACAATTAAAGTTGGAATGGCAAATGCAAAACAACTTAAATTATTAAGAAATAAATATAATAATGCAAAAATAATCTGGAACCCTGTAATAAAAACATCATCTGGCTATGAAGCGATATCTCCTGAAGAAGTAATTGAAGGAGCTAAATATGCAGATTTAGTAATAATGAATTCAAAAGAATATGAATTAACAAAAATAGAAAAAAATGTAATTATTACTGGTGGTCATAAAAATTTAGATAATATTGAAGTTTTATATAATAACAATAAATTTTATTCTAAAAAGTATGATAAAGATATACATGGTACTGGATGCGTATTTTCATCATTAATTTCTGCTCATATTTACATGAATTACACTGTTGAAGAATCTATAAAATCTTCATTATATTATATGGATAATTTAGTTAATATATCCAAAGAACATTTAGAAACTGAAACTTTAGCATATAATTTTCATAAGAGTTATATATTAGAGGAATTATGGCATGTAAAAAATAAAATTATAGAATTAGGGAAATATACCATTCCTGAAGTTGGACAAAATATTGTTTTTGCTTTACCAAATGCACAAAATGAATTTGAAGTAGGAAAATTCCCAGGAAGAATACATAAATTAGGCGATGAAGTAAATTTTATACATGAACCTGGTTTTTTTGGTAAAAGCCATATGGCTAGAGCTGTTATCGCTACAATGAAATATTTTCCCTGGATAAGATCTGCAATGAATATAAAATATGAAAAAAAATATATAGAAAAAGCAAAAGAAAAAGGTTACAAAACATTTTATTTAGATAGAAATCAAGAACCTGTTGAAATTCAAACCAAAGAAGGCCATTCCATCCCTTATGGATTATCAAATATATATGATATTACAAAAGAACCTATAGATTTTGTATGGGATGATGGCTTTTATGGAAAAGAAGCTATGATAAGAGTTTTTGGAAGAAATCCTCAAGAAGTTATAGAAAAAGTAAAGGATGTGGTTTTATCTGATTGATACTATTTTTTTTGATCGACAAATAAAATGTATTGGTTTAGAAAATACAAAAAAATTAATTAATTATACTGTATATACCAAAAACCCTTTAGCAAATAAAATTTTAAAAAATTGTGGCGTAAATATTAATAAAAACGGGAAAATAAAAGATATTAAATTATATAAAAACATTAAATTAGTTGATAATTTTCAAGGAGAACAAAATATACCTGAAGATTTAGCAGGAGCATTAATTGCTCAATTAGTTATTTCAGAATATCTATTTGGAGTAAATTCAATAAAAATACCTATTCCTTTAAATAAAAAAATAAAAATAAAAAAATGTGCTGTTGTTGGAGCTGGAGGTTTAGGTAATCCTGTTTCGTATGTTCTTAATAAAAATAAAGTATCTTTTATTGTAATTGATGATGATATTGTAGACCATACTAACTTAGCAAGACAGTTTTTATTTAATAAAAATGATATTGGAAAATATAAATCTAAGACTTTAGAAAAAAAATTAAGATATTGCATAAAAAGCATAGTTACTAAAATAGATGAAAAAAATATTGATATTTTAGATGATTACGATAATATTTTTATTTGTGTAGATGATATTGATAGTAGATATTTAATAACAGATTATGCTTTAAGAAAAGGAAAAAACGTTATCAATGCTGGTGTTGAAGGCCAAACTGGTATTATATTTAAAAATTTTGATTTAGAAAAATATATTTTAAGAAATAATTATTCAAATACTATTAATGGTATCACTCCGCCAATAGTTGCTTTAACAGGAATTTTACAAGCATATGCCGTAAACATAAATAAATCCATAATACATATGGATTTTTATACAGGAAGAGGATTTTTTATTTGAGGTGCTTTAAGCACCTCCTTTTTTATAACTCAATATACTAAAAAAACTAGGCCTGTATTTGCAGACCTAGTTTTTTAGTATATTAAACTCATATTTTTGGGTAAGTTTATATGTATAATATCCAAGTATTACTTTTAATGAATCAAATAGTACAAATGGTAAAAATCCTATTTTAATTGCTTTTATTAAAGATAGATCAAGATTAATCATTAATCCCGAAACACCAAATATATATATAATTAAAATAGCCAAAAATCCATTAATAATATTTTCAAAAGGCAAAAATGCAACTAATGTAGCTAATAAAAATCCTATTATATATCCTCCAGTTGGACCAAAAATTACAGAAATACCTCCGGAAAATCCTGCAAAAACAGGCAATCCCAAAGCTCCTAATAATACATAAATTAATATAGCCTTCCAAGCATCTTTTTTTAGGAAATATATCGTCAATATAACTCCGAAAACTTGAAGAGTAAAAGGTACTCCAAAAGGTGTTGGAATTTTAATCCATGATGTAACAATTAAAAAAGCTGTAAATAACCCTAATAAAGATACCTTGTTTTTCATACTTTCCCTCCTAAATATCCCTATTTTTCTTATTCTTAGCCTTATTCCAAGCATAAAAGGCTAAGGCACCTACTGTAATTATAAACGGCATAGATTGCGTAACTTCATATGGGATATTTAAGAATTGTAAAGAAAACGATAATGCTTCTGAAAATCCAAATAATAATGATCCCAGTGCTACACCATATGCGGACGTACCGCCTAATGCTTGGGCTGCCAATGCAATAAACCCTCTACCTGATGTCATATCTCTTGCAAACCACTCGACGTATCCCATTGATAAGAATATTCCACCCAAACTTGCAAGCATCCCACTAATTATTAAAGCTGTATATTGTGTTTTAAATACAGAAATACCTACTGAACGAGCAGCATCTGGAGATTCGCCTACAGATCTAATTCTTAAACCAAGAGGAGTTCTATATAACATATACTGGATTAAAAATACTAAAATTATAGCTATATAAGTTAGAATATGATGACCACTTAAAATATCTCCTAATATTGGTATATCTTTTAATATTGGTATATCTATACTTGGTAAAACCAATGATTTTAACGATGCAGATGATCCTTTATCTCCTGTAAGCAAATATAATGCATATATAGTTCCACCACTAGCAAAAATATTTAATGCAATAGCTGCCATAATTATATCCGTTTTTAATTTTAATGAGAAATACGCTAAAATAGTTGACATTATTATTCCAGTTATTAAAGCACCTATTACTGATAACCATAGACTATGGGTAAAACCACTAATAATTACACCAACAAATGCAGAAAATAACATTGTACCTTCAAGAGCAATATTTGGAGTTCCCGCTAATTCTGCAACTAAAGCACCTAAAGCTGCTAATAATATTGGTGTTGTAACCCTTATTCCTGCCGCCACAAATTCCCATGATAATATAGAACTTAATACATTATTCATTTGCATCACCACCAGCTATTGCTTCCTCTGTACTTCTAGCTTCCTTTTCTATGGCTCTTTGTCTCATTTGTGATAAGAATGCTTCTGCTGTTACTAATAATATAATTGTTGCTTGTAGTATAGATACCATTTCTGGTGGAATATTCGTGTATCTACCCATGGTTTTAGCACCAACTCTAATGTAAGAAAGGAATAATGCTGCTATAGGAACATAAATAGGATTATTTCTAGCAAGTGTAGCTATAATTATTCCATCCCAACCATATCCTGGTGAATATAACCATACAAATCTTCCATAATATCCTAATAGTTCAATTATTCCAGCAGTTCCCGCTATTGCCCCACTTAATAAATGAACTTGGAAAAATGTTTTTTGTGTGTTTATTCCAGAATAATATGCAAAATGCTTATTATTACCTATCAATCTCACTTTATAACCCCAAGTTGTTTTTTTCATAACAAACCATAATGCAAAACTAAGCGCTAATGCAATTAAAATACCGCTATGCCATCTATACCTTGAATTTAATAAAAATAATGTTGCTGAATCAGAAAATTTCAAAGATACTAATTGTCCAGCATTAGGATCTCTTAAAAATGTTTTGATTATAAATAGGCCCATATATAATGCAACATAATTAAGCATTAAAGAGGTAACAACTTCTGATGCATTCCATTTTGATTTCAAATAACCAGGTATAGCAGACCAACCAGCACCAACTAAAGATGCCAGTAATATTACTACAATTGGTGTTATTATTGGTATTGATGGGAAATAAATTGCTGCCCCAGTTGCAATTGCTGCTCCTAAAAACAATTGACCTTCAGCACCAATATTAAAATGTTTTGCAGTAAATATCAAAGATACTGCTAACCCAGTTATTATAATGGGAACACTTTCATTTATCCATTGTATAAACCCTCTTAAATTAAATATCCATTCACCTCTTCTTTCTTTAAGAATAGGTGAAAGCAAAAATGTTTTAAAAGATTCATTTGCCTCTTTAAAAGCTATTTTCATTTTTTCTGCAAAAACCATACTACCTTCTGGATATACCGTAACTAATATTAAAATATATCCTAAAAACAATGCAATACCTATAGCTATAGCTGTTCTATATATCTCATATCTCTTCATATTAAATCACCCATTTCTTCTTTAGACATTTTTTTAATTCCAAGCATATATTCACCTAAAATTTCTTCATTAATCTTTTTAACATCCTCAAAATGAGCAACAAATTCCCCATGATATATAACTAATATTCTATCTGACACCTCTAATAGTTCTGTTAAATCAGAGGATACTAATAATACTGCAACATTATTATCTCTTTCTTTAACTAGACGTCTTCTAATAAAATCTGCAGCTGCAATGTCTATACCTCTAGTTGGTTGATCCGCTACTATTATTTTTGAATTAGCTGTAAATTCTCTAGCAACAACCACTTTTTGAATATTTCCACCTGATAACATCTTTACTGCTGTCTTAGGTCCATCTGTACGTATATCAAATTCCTTAATCATTTTTTCTGCATTTTCTGTAATTTTATTATATTTTAATACTCCTTTTTTAGAATATGGTTCTTTTTCAAATCTATCACTAATTAAATTTTCTTCTATAGAATCTTCTTTTGAAACGCCGTATAACATTCTATCTGCTGGTATAAAACTCATGCCGGTTTTTCTAAATTCATGCGGATTATCTGCATCCATCATATTTTTTCCAAATATGAAGATTTCTCCTTTTTCTGGTTTGTCCATTCCTGTAATAATATCTACTAATTCCGTTTGTCCATTTCCTTCAACACCTGCAATTCCAAGTATTTCTCCTTCTCTTAATTTTAAATTTATACCCTTAAGCATTTTAACTCCATCAAATCTTGTATACTCAAGGTTTTTAGCCTCTAAAACAATATCTCCAGGTTCTGCAGGTTTTTTATCTATTTCAATATCAACATCTCTTCCAACCATCATTCTTGACATATCTTTTTCAGTTATATCTTTTACTTCAGCTTCTCCAATTGTTTTCCCTCGTCTTAATACTGTAATTCTATCAGCAATTTCCTTAACCTCATTCAATTTATGTGTAATAAATATAACTGTTTTCCCAGCTTTAGTTAAATTCTTTAAAGCCTTAAATAATTCTACTGTTTCTTGTGGGGTTAATACAGCTGTTGGTTCATCTAAAATAATTAAATCTGCACCTCTAACCAATGTTTTTATTATTTCAACCCGTTGTTTCATACCAACACTAATATCTTTAACCTTTTCATTCAATGGTACTGGCAATCCATATTTATTCATTTCTTTCTCCACAAATTCAATAGACTTTTTTAAATCTATTGATAATCCTTTTCGTGGTTCCATACCAAGAACAATATTTTCAACAACTGTTAATGATGGTACTAACATAAAATGTTGATGCACCATCCCTATCCTTAATTCTATAGCTTTATACGGCGAATTAATATGTACTAACTCTCCGTTGTAATAAATTTCACCTTCTGTAGGTTTTTCAAAACCAAATAATATTTTCATTAAAGTACTTTTCCCAGCACCATTTTCACCTAATAATGCGTGAATTTCACCTTTTTTCACCCTTAAATTTACACCTTTATTTGCAGTAACACCATTTGGATATACTTTCCAAATATTCTTCATTTCAAGAACAAATTCACTCATTTTATCACCTTTCTTTACAGGTATTATTTAAAATAGGGGCTAATAGCCCCCATTATTTTTTACATTATATTATTTATATGTTATTATGGTCTTACAGAATCTCTAATTTTATTTAATTCTTCGTTACTCATTCCATATGCTGTTGGAACTTCTATATCTCCTCTAATAATAGCTAATTCTAAATCCTTTAATTGAACTAATACCCAAGGATCAACTTTCATAATTTCTTTGAAGTATTTATTATCTGCTAATCCAACGCCTCTTTCTTTTAATCCTAATGCTTCTGCTTTACCTAATGGCATTTTACCTTCCATATATAATTTTATAGCTCTGAATAATGAATAATCTACATTTTTCATCATTGATGTTAATGTGTGCTTTACTATATCCATATCTTTTTCTTCATATAACAATTGCATATCAGAATCAACACCTATACCCCATCTATCCATTTCTTTTGCTGCTGCTAAAACGCCATTTCCTGTTTCACCCGCAACTGCAAATACAACATCTGCACCTTGTCTGTACATTGATAATGTGAATTCTTTACCTTTTGCTGGGTCATTCCATGCACCTACATATGAGATTAAAACTTTCATTTCTGGATCAATATATTTTGCACCTTCAATATATCCAACTAAGAAATCGTTAATAACAGGAATATCCATACCTCCTAAGAAACCTATTATCTTTTTATCTGGAACAGAATATTTAAATTCATTTGATTTTGATACTAATGCTGCTAATGCACCTGCTAAGAACGATCCTTCATTTTGTTTATATGTAATAGAATATACATTATCCAAATTTCCTTGTGAATAATCAACTGCATCATCAAATATTACATAATTTTGATCTGGATATAATGGTGCTATTCTTTGTATTAATTCAACCATTTGCCATGTACCTACAATTATTAAATCATATTCACCAAGATCTGAAATATCTTCTAATGTTGGTTCCCATTCTGCAGGATTATACCCCATTTCAATAATCTTTGTTTCTGCTCCTAATTGTTCTTCAGCCATTTTCATTCCTCTTGCTGCGGAATCAAAGAATGATTTATCACCTAATGTACCATTAATTAATAATGCTACTTTTACCTTACCAAATAATGATAAAGATAATATAATTACCAATAATACTACTAACAACTTTTTCATATAAACCCCTCCTTTTTTGTATATGTTAATTCTACTACAAATTTATATTTTTTACAATATTCCTAATCAACAAATAAATCCACATATTCTTGTTTATTAACGTCTACCAATCCATTATTTGTAATTTTTAAATTCGGAATAACTGCTAATTGTAAAAAGGATAATGTCATAAATGTAGCATCAACTGCACCTAGTTTTTTTACGTTTTCTTCTAATAATTCTAAATCCTCAACTACATCTTCTAATTCTTTATCTGTCATTAATCCTGCTATAGGAAGAGGTAACTTTGATAATATTTTACCATTATCAACTACAACCATTCCACCATTCATTTTTTCTATTTCTTTAGCAGCTAAATACATATCTTCATCATTTGTTCCAATTATTCCTATATTATGTGAATCATGTCCTATACTTGAACCAATAGCTCCACTTTTTAAACCAAAACCATGAACAAAACCCAAAGAATAATTTGTACCTGTATGTCTTTCAAATATTGCAATTTTTATTATATCTCTTTCTATATCAGAAACAACAAAACCATTTTCTATTTTTGGTTCTAAAATTAATTCGTCTGTTAATAATGATCCTTCAAATATTTTTATTACCCTTATTTTATTTCCTTTATTCTTTATTTTTAAATCATTAGCAGAAAATTCTGGTAAAACTACTTTACCAAATTTTTTAGGAATATCATTATATACACCTTTCATATCTTCAACAAATTTTCCATCTTTAACAACTAATTTAGAATCTTTAAATACCATCCTTATATTCATTTTTTTCAAATCATCAACTACTAAAATATCAGCCTTATAACCAGGTGCTATTGCTCCCATACTTCTTAGATTATAATATCTTGCTGTATTAATTGTTGCCATTCTAATAGCTATAATAGGGTCTATTCCTTTTTCAATACTTCTTCTTACTAAATAATCTATATCTCCTTCATTTAATATGTCTAAAGGCTCCCTGTCATCAGTACAAAATGAAAAACTATGATGATTCATTTCGTTAACTGCTTCAATTAGTGCATCGAGATTTTTTGCAGCTGTACCTTCTCTTATAAACACTTGCATACCTTTACTAATTTTCTCTAATGCTTCTTCTTTTGTTGTACATTCATGATCAGATCTAATAAACGCGTCTATATATGCATTTAATTCTTTTCCTCTAACTCCAGGTGCATGCCCATCTATTTTCTTATACATATGTCTTAATATTTCTATTTTAGTTAATAATTCAGGATCCCTATTTAACACCCCAGGAAAGTTCATTACCTCTCCCAATGCAATAATTCTATTTGGGTATGAATCAACAAAACCAACTATATCTTCAGGACCAAGCCTAGCTCCTGATATTTCCATATTTGTTGCAGGAACAGCCGAAGGAATTGCTATATATACATTTAAAGGTATTCCTTCAGTTGATTTAATCATATACTCTAGTCCATCTAGTCCCAGCACATTGGATATTTCATGCGGGTCGGCTATTACTGTAGTTGTTCCCCTTAATAATACTGCTTTGGCAAATTGTCTTGGAGATAACATAGAACTTTCTATATGTAAATGAGCATTTATAAACCCAGGTAAAACATATTTGCCTTCTAAATTAATTATTTCTTTTCCTTCATTATAATCACCAATTCCTGCAATTCTTTTTCTAAATAATGCAATATTTGTTTCTTCAATTTCTCCTGTAAAAACATTTACAAGCTTTGCGTTTTTTAATAATATATCCGGTTTCTCCTCCCCCAGCGCCACAGGAATAATATCTTTTATTTTCATCCAATCCCCCCTAAATATATATTATATTTGTGATATAATCTTAACATATATTATACATCAAATGGAGGTTATTAAAAAATGAAAATATTAGGAGTTATTTTAGCTGCTGGACTTTCTAGTAGATTTAAGGGAAATAAATTGCTATTTAATTATAATGGGAAACCTCTTTTACAATGGACAATTGATTTATTAAATTCCTATAATTTTGATAAAATAATAGTTGTAAATGATAAATGGAAAAATAATTTTGAATTATATGATTTTAAAATAGTTATTAACAATGACTATATAAACGGAATTTCTTCTTCTGTTAAAACTGCTATAAAATATGCTTTAAAAAATAGTTATGATTATGTGTTAATATTTCTTGGAGATATGCCTCTTGTAAAAAAAGAAATTGTTGATATGATTTTAAATGTTAAAAGCAATAAGCTTATAATTGCTCCATATTATAATAATAAAAAGGGATTTCCAACTTTAGTGAAAAAAGAATTATTTGAAGATATATTAAATCTTGAAGGGGATTCGGGAATTAAACAAATTATAAAAAAACATCCAGAATATGTTGAAAAAATCAACGTTAATACACCTGAAGTAACAATAGACTTTGATTATAGATTGGAGGGATAATATGGATGATAAAATTAGAGAAAAATTAATGTTATTTCAAAAATATGAAATAACCGAATATTACGTATATAAAAATTTAGCCAAAAGAATTAAAGGAGATAATGGAAATATATTAGAAAGTATATCAAAAGATGAGATTAAACATTATAATATAATAAAAAAATATACAAATAAAGATATTAAACCAAATAAATTTTTAGTATTCTGGTATGTGTTATTATCCTATATATTTGGATTAACTTTTGCCCTAAATGCAATGGAAAAAGGAGAGGAAAAAGCTCAAATTGCTTATGATGATGTGAAAGAAATAATTCCAGAATTTAATGAAATAATAGAAGATGAAAATAACCATGAGAAAAAATTATTGAGTTTAATTGATGAAGAAAAAATTCAATATGTTAGTTCTATGGTATTAGGATTAAATGATGCATTAGTTGAATTAACAGGAACATTAGCGGGTTTAACCTTTGCATTTCAAAATTCTCGTCTTGTTGCATTATCCGGATTAATTACAGGAATTGCCGCATCATTTTCAATGGCAGCATCAGAATATTTGTCTCAAAGAGCAGAAAAAGATGCTACAAATCCATTAAAAGCATCCATTTATACAGGAATAGCATATATTATTACTGTAATTTTACTTGTTGCTCCGTATTTTATATTTTCCAATCCAATGATTTCATTATTGTTCACTATAATAAATGCTATTATTGTAATAATATTCTTTTCATTTTTTGTTTCTGTTGTTCAAGAAAAAACATTTAAATATTATTTTTTAGAAATGATTACTATTAGCTTTAGCGTTATGATTATTTCATTTGTAATAGGTTTAATCGCAAGAAAATTATTCAATATTGATATTTTATAATTTATATATAATAATAAATGCGGGGAAAATCCCCGCATTATTTATGTTATTATCCTATTAATTCTATTAATCCCAAACTTCCATCTTTTCGCTTATAAACAACATTAACCTCTTCTGTATCAGAATTTCTGAATACAAAAAATTCATGACCTAATAATTCTAATTGCATAATAGCTTCTTCAAGAGAATACATATTTAAATCAAAACGTTTTCTTTTATCAATTTTGTTTAAAATGTCATCTTCATCAACATACTCTACATTTAATTCCTTTAAAGGATTGGGGGATACGTGATTTTGTAATTTTTCTTTAAATTTCTTTAGTTTTCTCTCATATGCATCCGATACCCTATCAATAACTTCATATAAATCTGTTCCTCTTTCTTCAACCTTCATAATATTTCCTTTTAGATGTGATGTTACTTCAACTTTAAATAATTCTCTGTCTTTTTCTACCCTAACATCTGTACTCATTAATAATTCATCGTGTTTTTTAAATACCCTATCAATTTTTTCCATTCTTTTTTCTAAATAATCTTCTAATGCTGCAGTTAATTCTATATTCTTTGTGAATAACTTATATTCCATATAAACACCCCCTTTAGATGTTCCCTATTATAATAATAGCACTTTTTTTCAAAAAAGTCAAACTTTCTTAATCTTTTCATAATGTAATCAATAGTTTTTTAAATGTAAAAAACTACTTGATGAAATATAATTATATATTATTTAATATTATTAAAGATTGAAAAATTATTATAGAAAATCTGAAAATTATTTCGTGACCATCCTGAATTTTCATCTTTAATAGGAATAGAAGATATACCTTCATTTCAAATAATTTCGTATAGGACTAATAAATTGAATTTTAGAAAAATTAATAATGCTTTGATTAATTAGATATATAAAAAATGGAAAAGAATTTGGTAAAAAACTTTATTTATCTTTAGATGTCAAGAATGATTTTGTTTTTGATTTTACTTTAGGCATCTTTTCATGAATCAAAATTCTTTGATGATTATTTCAATAAAATCTTTTTCTAAGATTTTATTAGATGCAGCATATGATTCATACGATATTTTTCTAAAATAAAATCTTCTGGTTCTATTCCTGTTATTGATTAGAATATGAGAAATACTAAATATCATGAATCATATAATATGTTATGAAATCTTTTAGAACAGTATTTAAGGATGATTATAAATTATGTTGGGAAATAGAACTCGTAAATGGCATTATGGATACATGAACTGAGTATGTTTAGTATGTTAGAAATAGAAATTATTTAACTTTTGCTGGTATTGTTGTTTTATTATTAATTCTTCTCTTTAATCTTTTCCATGGTTATAATTTAAAAAAGATTTCTAATTTTTTCGGTCCTTAGACTTTTTGGACAGCCTAATATATATATTTTTATTTCACTTGTGTTTATTTTAAGTTATTATTTAATAGAAACTTTTCAAACACCTTATTTATTAAAGCTTTTTACTTTTAGTTTTTTTATCAAATACTCTCTCTTATTATATATGATATTTAAAAAGATATATATTTAATATCTGGAATACACTCAATAATTAACTATTTTGCATTTAAGGAGGCTTTTTAATGAAGAAAAAAATTGGAGAAAACTATAATAATTTTGTTGTAATAGATGAAAATAATGTCATATTATTAAATAATAATAAAATTTTAAAACTTCTTTTATTATGGTTTTAGAAAATTTAATTTTACTAAAAAATTAAATAAGAAAAAAAGGGACTCCAAAGAGTCCCTTTTTCATTAATGTCCTAATGCTCTTGGATCCAAAGCATCCCTTATAGCATCACCAAATAAATTAAATGCAAGAACTGTAATGAATATAAATAATCCTGGTAATAATAACCATGGATAATTTGTTAAAGCTGTGATATTTTGTGCTTGAGATAACATAAGTCCCCAACTAGCTGAGGGTTCTCTAATACCTAACCCTAAGAAACTCAATCCAGCTTCACCAAGTATATATCCTGGTATTGATAATGTAGCAGAAACAATAACATATGTTGCTGTATTAGGTAATAAATGTTTCCATATAATTTTTCTTGATGGATAACCTAAAGCAACAGCTGCTTGAATAAATTCTGTTTCTTTTAAACCGAGTGTCATACCTCTAATAACCCTTGTCATACCAGGCCATCCAATAAAAGATAATATAACTATAATTAAAATATATTTTATTGATGGTGATAATTCAGAAGGTAATATAGCACTTAATGATACTAATAAATAGAAACTTGGAATAGACATTAATATTTCTGTAAATCTCATTAATATCTCATCAATCCAACCACCAAAGTATCCAGCTACTCCACCTAGCATTAAACCAATTGTAAATGTAATAGCAATACCTAATAAACCAATTGTCAATGAAACTCTACTACCAAATAATAATCTACTAATCATATCTCTACCGAACTTATCTGCACCCCATAAGTAGATAATACCGTCTTTAGATGCATAATCCTCTGCAAAATATGGTAATTTACTTTTTTCAACACCAAATAAATGAATATTTCCAGGAATAAATCCTAACCATTTATATTCCCAACCTTTAGTAAAGAATTTAAGGTTAAATTTCTTCAAATTAACTCCTAAAATGTTTTCTGGGTAAAATTCATAGAAATCATCTTCTGTTTCAACTTCAATTACATCTAAAGAAACATATTTTCTAAATTCTTTAATATCTTCTGGTTTTAAATTATATCTTTCTAAATTTGATTTTGTCTTATAATTTTCTTCAAAATAGAAAGTTGAAGCTATACCTCTATCCTCTACAGATAATAATACATTTTCACCTTTTAATAAAGGTATTTGATCAATATTTAAAAACCCTTCTTCATTTTTATTTATAATCTTATCTTTAATTCCTAATTCTTCAAAAGTTACTAATGGTTCTGTTTTTGATTCTGTTAAAATATTGTACTCTTTTCCATCATTTGTCACAGCAATTGTATTATAGCTCAATACAAATTGATAATTTGTAACTGTAGATTCATAATCTGGGTTATATTCTCCTACTTTTAATGTTGTCTCTACACCTGAAAAATCATCGTATACTTTAAAATTATCAAAATAAGTTGCTTCCTTATATGTACTTTGGAAAGTTACTGGATCTTTAACTCTTTTGTATAAATAAACATGAGGCCCTGCAAGTTTTCCTGTTTCATCTTTCCAAAAAACTTTCATTGGAGGAGCATATTTAAATTGTATATGTTGAACCCTATAATCCATTGGTGAAAGAAAATCTGCAAATAATGCAAAAATATATAATATAAGTAATATCCACATAGCAACAAGACCAAATTTATGTCTTTTTAACGCTCTCCATACTAATTGAGGGGTAGATAAAAATTGTTTTTCAAAAACATCTTGTTGTTGTTGTTCATTTTTAATTTCTTCAGCCATTATTTTCCCTCCATTATCCTAATCTCAAACGAACTCTTGGATCAACTGCTGCTAATAATATATCTGCAATTAAATTACCAACAACTAATAATACAGAAGCTAACATAATATCAGCCATTATAACAAAAATATCTTGTTGTAATAATGCTTCAATGATTAATTGTCCCATACCTGGCCATCCAAATACGTTTTCTGTTAAAACAGCTCCACCTAAAAGACCTGATATGGAAAATCCTAAAGCTGTTATTATTGGGTTTATAGCATTTCTTAAGGCGTGTTTATATATAACAACATTTTCAGGCATACCTTTTGCTCTTGCAAATTCAACATAAT
Organism: Marinitoga sp. 38H-ov; assembly: GCF_011057715.1. Classification (NCBI taxonomy): domain Bacteria; kingdom Thermotogati; phylum Thermotogota; class Thermotogae; order Petrotogales; family Petrotogaceae; genus Marinitoga; species Marinitoga sp. 38H-ov. Next base: position 62,238 of record NZ_LNGH01000053.1, on the reverse strand, counting down.
CTTGTTTTAATTCATCAAGTAATTGACCTCTCATAATTCTCATTGTACCAGCAAGACCCGATGTACCTAAAGTAATCATTGGACCAAGTACATGCCATACAATATCTAGAAATTTCTTCCATACAGGGAATGAATCATAATCTAATGATATGTATCCACCAACAGGGAAATATTTTCCTCCGGTTTTTGCTGCAAAAAATAAAAATAATAACGCAAAGAAGAAATTAGGAATTGATAATCCTATAAATCCAATAACTGCTACTATTTGATCACCTAAACTATATTGATGCAATGCTGCATATATACCCAGCGGGATACCTATCCCCCAGGTAAAAATGAATGTTGTAATACTTAATAATAATGTTGCTCCAACTCTTCTCCAAATTAAATCCCATACAGGAACTTGATATGTGAATGATTGTCCCCATTCACCTTGAAGCATATTTTTTAACCATAAAAAGTATTGAACAACTGGTGATTTATCAAGACCAAAGTTTTTTTCTAATAATTTTACTTGTTCTGCATCTACTGCAGGATTTAGCCTATATGAATCTAAAAAATCACCAGGAGCTAAGGATATAATCATAAATGAAACAATAGATACTCCCAGTAGAACGGGAATAGATAGAATAATCCTTCTAAGGATATACTTTAACATCCATAATACCTCCTCAATTTAATTTGAAAGGGAGTGGAGAAAACTCCACATTCCCCCACTCCCAATTAAAATAAAATTAATTATTGATCTTTCCAGATATTCCATCCTGCCCATAATACGCCTGCTGCTGGGTTTGGTTCTGGGTTGTATATATGAACTGTATTTTTGTAAGCTATTAAATAATTTTGTGCAACTGTATATACTAATACTTGATGTTCTGCAACTAACATTTGGAATTCATCAAATAATTTTCTTAATTCATCCTTATCTACAGCTGTAACTTGTAATCTCATAATTTCATCTATTCTCTTTTCATATTCTGGTACCATGTAATCTGCTTTTAATGCATCATCGTACATATCTGGTTTTACTTCTGGTGAATAATTCCAGAAATGTAATCCACCGTCTAATCTCCATACATTCCATCCTGATGCTGGATCAACTGAACCTGTTAAACCAATAATAATTGCTTCCCAATCACCTGTTGAAACTAATTTTCCAACTAATGAATTAAATTGCATTGGTGCGAAGTTAACTTCAATTCCTAATTTTGATAAGTTTTCTTTTAAGATATTACCAATTTCTTCCCTAACATTATTACCTGCATTTGTTGTTAATTCAAATTTAACTTGATTTCCATCTGCATCATATAATTTTCCACCTTTTAATACAAAGCCACCATCTTTTAATTCTCTCTTTGCTCTTGCTAAAGAATATCTGAATCCTAAGTTTTCTACTTCTGGATTATAGAATCCTGATGATGGTGATACTGGACCGTATAATGCAGCACCTAAACCATTATATAATACATCAATTAATGTTTGTTTATCAATAGCATAAGCAATAGCTCTTCTAAAGTGATCATTTCTAAACCATTTTCTCTTTACAGGATCTTTTGCGTTAAAGTTAAATGTTACAAAGTTTGATCCTAAGTTTGGTCCACCTTGTTTTACTATCCAACCTTTTTCTTCTGCCATTGCTCTAATTTCTGGGAATTCTTCAGCTGTTGGAGAATAAATATCTGTTTCTCCAGCTTCGAACTTTAATCTACCTGTATTTAAGTCTTTAACGATTATGTATATAATTTGATCTAAATATGGTAATTGAACACCATTTTTATCTTTTCTATAATAGTAAGGGTTCTTTTCTAATACAACTCTAACGCCTTCTTTATATTCTTTTAATACAAATGGACCTGAACCAACTACTTTATCTAATTCTGCTAATGACCAAGCTTCTTGGAATTTACCTTCGTTATAATATGGTTCTAATACATGTTTTGGTAATATTTCTGTCCATCCAATTGATTCATGACCTCTTCTGAATTTTGAGTTATAAATAAATTGTACTGTATAATCATCTACCCTAACTATTGATGGTAATTCATCATTTGAATCCATATAACCAGCATTTCCATTTGCTGTCATATTTTCATCAAACCATATTTTTTCAAATGACCAAATAACATCATCAACTGTTAATGGTTCACCATCTGACCATTTTAAACCTTTTCTTAAAACATATGTATATACTGTTTTTCCATCTTCTGTAACTTTAGCAGAAAATTCTTTTGCTAATCCTGGTAATTCTGCTAAACCTTTGTTAGAAGAATGTACTAATGTGTCTAATACCCATCCGATAATATCTGTAGATGATGTTTCTTGTGCCCATGCTGGATTCATTGTTTTTGGACCGGATGTTGTGTCTAAAAACAATGTACCCCCTGGTTTTCCAGCAACGTCTTCAATTGCCCAATCTACTTCTTCAGCAAATACTGCTAATGCTGAAACAAAAACTAATAATAAGACTAAAAACTTCTTCATACTACTCCCTCCCTTGAATTTAAGATTTTGGTTCAAATTTATAACAACCTACATAATGATTTTTTTCTACTTCATAATATTCTGGATATTTTTTAGAACATGGTTCAAATGCATATTTACATCTTGGTGAGAAGAAACATCCATTTGGTCTATTAATTGGAGAAGGAACTTGTCCTTTTATAATAAATTGCTTTCTGTCTCTTCTCTTTTTTGGATCAGGAACTGGAGCTGCATTTAATAATGCTTCAGTATATGGATGTTTAAAGTTGTCAAAAATTTCATCAGAGTCACCATATTCAACCATTCTTCCTAAATACATAATACCAACATAATTAGAAATAAATCTAACAACACCAAGATCATGAGAAATAAATAAATAACCTGCGTTTAATTCTGATTGTAAATCTTTTAATAATTTAATAATTTGTGCTTGAACTGAAACATCTAATGCTGATGTAGGTTCGTCAAGAATTATCAAATCTGGTTTTAATATAGCAGCTCTAGCTACAGCAATTCTTTGTCTTTGTCCTCCTGAGAATTGATGTGGATATCTGTCAACATGATATTTTTTAAGACCAACATTTACAAGTATTTCTTTAACTATATCAAAAGCATCATTTTTATTCTTAGCTATACCGTGAAATAATAATGGTTCTGATAATATTGCACCAACTGTCATTCTAGGGTTCAAAGATGATGTTGGATCTTGGAAAACAATTTGTACCTTTCTTCTAAAGTGCATTCTCTTTTCTTTTAAATCAGATAGCATGTAATCAATAAACTTTGATTCTCCATTTTTGATCAAATATTCAAAATATGGTTTTTTATAATCTGGTAATTCATTTAAAAATTCTGATTCTGATTTTTTCTTTATTCCATTATTTAAAATATCAATATAATGATTTTTTAAATATTCTTTAGCTTCTGATCTTTTTAAAAATAGATAACTTGTATCTTTGTCATCTATAAATATTTCTCCATCAGTTTGATTATATAATCTTAAAATTGTTTTACCAATTGTTGTTTTACCACAACCCGATTCTCCAACAAGCCCATATGTTTCGCCTTTATCCAATTCAAAACTAACATCATCAACAGCCTTTACATATCCAACAGTTTTTTCAACTATAAATCCGTGTTTTATAGGAAAATATTTTTTTAAATTATTAACTCTTAAAAGCATTATTTATCTCCCTCCATTTCTACGTCCATTGGGTTCCAACATCTTATATAATGTCCTTGTTCAACTTCTTTAAATGGTGCTAATTCTTTTCTACATCTATCTGTTGCTTTAGGGCATCTAGGTAAAAACGGACATAGTTCTGGAGGATCTAACATTATTGGTGGTTGTCCTGGAATTGGTTCTAACTCCTCTTTTTTAGCATCATGTCTTGGAATACAATTTAATAACATATGTGTATAAGGATGCAATGGCTTTTCAAAAATAGTATTCACATCAGCTAATTCCATTTGCATTCCACCATACATAACCATAACTTTATCTGCTATCTCAGCTACAACAGATAAATCATGTGTTATATAAATCATTGCCGTATTAAATTCATTTTGCAAATCTTTCATTAATTCTAATATCTGTGCTTGAATAGTAACATCAAGTGCTGTTGTTGGTTCATCAGCTATTAATAATTCTGGATTACATGATAAACCTATAGCGATAACAATTCTTTGTCTTTGTCCTCCTGAAAATTGGAAAGGATAGTCATCTATTCTTTCCTCAGCATTTGGAATTCCAACTTTCCTTAATAATTCTATAGCTCTTTTTCTTGCTTCTTCTTCAGAAACATTTTGATGATACATTATTGTTTCTATCATTTGATCAGCTACAGTATACATTGGATTTAAAGATGTCATTGGATCTTGGAAAATCATAGCAACATGTTTTCCCCTTATTCTAGTAAATTGATTGTATGGTAATTTTGTTAAATCAATATATTCCTTTTTCCCATCTTTACTGAATTCATCAGTGTAAAATAAAATTTTACCTTCAGGAATATATCCTGGTTTTTTTATTAATCCCATTATAGTTTTCATAGTAACACTTTTTCCAGAACCTGTTTCACCAACAACACCTAAAGACTCATTCTTATTTAAAGTAAAAGAAACTCCGTTTACTGCCTTAACTGTTCCTTCAGCTATGTCGAAATAGGTTTTTAAGTTTTCTACTATAAGAACTGGCTCAGACAACTCTATCACCTCATAATTAAATTTAATTATTGAATATTTTCACTTAATATATTATAATTATTTTACACCATAATGTCAAGTATTAAAAAACGATTTTAATTCACAATAATGAAAAATTTTTCACGGAGGTTGTTAATAAATGAGATTGGACAAGTTTTTAAAGGTAAATAAAATAATTAAAAGAAGAACTATTGCTAATGAATTAGCTAAAGCCGGAAAAATAACAAAAAATAACAATACACTAAAACCTTCATATGAGGTGAAATCCGGGGATATAATTAACATTACATTATACAATAAAAAAATTATTTTTAAAATTACAGATGACTATAAAATTGAAATATTAGAAGAAATAAATATTAATAATAACGTCTAATAGTTCTTAAACCCATCCCATAATTTTTTTAAACGTTGTTTTATTTTATTCTCAAATCCTATATCATATGGTTTATATATTTGAGTATTTTTTATTTTTTCTGGTAAATAATAATCTTTTATAAACCCATTATAATCATGTGGGTATTTATAATCTTTACCATATCCTTTTGTTTTCATCCATTTAGTAACCGGATTTCTAAGTTTCATAGGTATTTCAAAATCAATATTAATATATTGTTTAGCTGTCATATATGCATTTAAGGAAGAATTGGATTTTGGTGCTGAAGATAAATAAATTGTTGCTTCTGTTAATGGATATAAACATTCTGGATATCCTATTTCTTTTGTTGCTAAAAATGCAGAAACAGCAATATTTAACGCTATAGGATCTGCAAGTCCAATATCCTCGGATGCTAGTATCATTAATCGTCTCGCTATATATAATGGATCTTCTCCATTTTCTAACATATATGCTAAATAAAATACAGCTGCATCTGGATCACTACCTCTAACACTTTTTATAAAAGCTGATATAGCATCATATTTATCCTCTTTTGAATAGCCAAAAGAGGATAATATTTCTTTAAATGAATCAGGCTCTATTTCTTTTATTCCTATATCAATTAATGCCTCAATTGTATTTATTATTCTTCTTATGTCATAACCAAAATATGTTTTTAAATGAATATTTAAATTTTTAGAAAATGAAACATTCTGAAATTTCTTTTCTATTATATTTAATAATTCTTCTATATCTTCCTCATTTAAAGGGGAAATTTCAAAAGTCAATATTCTTGATAATAACGCTGGGTTTATGGAAAAAGAAGGATTCTCTGTAGTAGAACCTATTAAAATCAAATCTCCTTTTTCTACATGTAACAGCAATACATCTTGTTCAGCTTTATTTAATCTATGAATTTCATCAACAAATAAAACTATTTGTTTTTTAAAAAGAGGTGTTTCTGATTGAGCAATAATAGTTTTAAGAGTTTTTGCTCCTTCCAATGCTCCAGAAATTTTATGAATTTCATACCTATTAGTATCTAATTCATTTAGAAAAGCTGATATTATAGTAGTTTTACCGGACCCTGGTGGCCCGTAAATTACAAATGATTTAATTTTATCTTTTATTATCCAATTTCTTAAAATACCTTTTAATTTTTGATTTCCAATTACTTCATTTAATTTTTTTGGCCTTAATGATTCGTATAATGGAATATACAATTTATCACCTTATTCTGTTACAATTACACCTATACCAAATAAATCAGGACCAGAATGAACTAATAATGTACTTGAAACCTTCCCCATAATAACTTCTAAGGTATGCTCTAAATTACCAACTTTTTCAAAAAAATCTCTCTGAACTTTTTCAAATTCTTTTGTAGTTCCGCTAATATAAACAGCCGCTATATTTTTCCTATTATCAACAAACTTATTAAATTCCTCAAACACTTTATCAAATGATTTCTTAAAACCTCTTACTTTTGATACAGAATAATAAATCCCCTCATCACTTATAGATATTATAGGCTTTATATTTAACATTTCACCTATTTTTGCAGAAACTTTCCCTATTCTACCACCTTTTGCTAAGTATTTTAACGTTGGAATAGCAAAAAATACTTTTGCTTTATTTATGTTTTCATTACACCATTTAACTATTTCATCAAATACTTTACCTTCTTCAATCATTTTAATTGCATTATAAGCTACAAGTCCTGCACCTATTGAAATATTTTTTGTATCAATATTTTCTATTTTTACATCTGGATATTTTTCTTTTAATGTATTTGAAGTTAATCTAAAAAGATTAAAAGTGCCGCTCATCTTACTTGAAATATTAAAGGTAATTATTCTTTTTATACCTTCACTAATTAATTCCTCAAAAGCTTTTATCACTGAATCAGGCTTAGGTAATGATGTGGTTACTTCACTATCATCAAGTCTTTTAATTAAAAATTCTTCTGTTATAGAACCCTCTTCATATTCTTTTCCGTCAATAATTATTCTTAATGGTACTACTTTTATATTATATTTTTCTATTATATTTTTAGGTAAATCTGTACCAGAATCTACTATAATACCTATTTTTTCCATACTATCATCCTCCAATTATAATTTCAAGACACCAATACCTATTAAATCTTGACCAGTGTGAACTGATAATGTACTAGAAACCTTACCTTTAAATATCTCTAAAGTATTGCCTAATATTTTTAATTTTTCTACAAAATTATCTTGCATAATTTTCACTTTCTCATTATTCCCACTTATAACAACACCAGCTATAAATTTATTATCTCCTATATATTTTAACACCTCTTTATACAATGCTTCTACTGATTTATTATACCCCCTTATTTTTGATACTGTATAATAAACACCTTCATCATCAACTGAAATAATAGGTTTTAAATTTAATAATTGTCCCATCATGGCAGATACCTTTCCTATCCTTCCACCACGTGCAAGATACTTCAATGTTGGTATTACATAAAATACTGTAGAATTTTTTATATCTCTTTTTATATTATCAACAATTTCTTTTAAATCCATACCTTGTTCTATATATTGTAAAGCTCTATATACTACTAATCCTGAGCCTATTGAAATATTTAAAGTATCTATATTTATTATTTTTACATCTTTAATGCTTTCTGATATCATTTTAAACAAATTATATGTACCACTTAAATTCTTTGATATATTAAAGGTTAATATATCATTATATCCATCATTTATCATCTCTTCTATTGCAATTTTTATATTCTCTGGTTTCGGTAATGATGTTTTAACATTTCCATCTATATGTTCAAATAAAAAATCTTCCGAAAATGTTCCCTCATCGTATTCAACACCATCAATTATAGTTCTCAACGGAACTACTTTAAGATTATCATATTTTTCTAATATATTTAAAGGGATGTCACAGCCTGAATCTACAATTACTCCTATTTTCCCCATTTATTCTCCCCCTTTTTCTTTTTGATATTAATATTATAGCACAATTTTTATCTTTTTTGGTGTATAATATAATAAAAGGAAGAAGGAGGATATTTATGTACGTAAAATTATGGACAAAGAGGGCCTTTGAAAAATTAAGTATTGAAAACACCATAGACGACGCAATAAAAATGTTTTTTGAAAAAGATATTGATATTATTTTACTTACAAGAAAAAATGGAACTCTTCTTTCTGCAATCAGAAAAGAGGATATTGCTGTTTTACGAGAATACGATAGCGATGATTTATTAATAGATGTATTTGAACCTATAGAAGATTTTTTATATGAAGATGATTTAGTTGAAGATGTATTATTAACAATGTTAGAAACTAATTATAAGATATTACCAGTAGTTGATTATGATATGAAACCTATAGGAATTTTTGGAATTAATGAATTGCTAAAAGCAATGGTAAATATTACTGCGTTAGATGAACCAGGAACGAAAGTTATTATAACTTTACATGATAAACCTGGCGAAGTAAAAAAGGTTGTTGAAACTATAAGCAATAACAATTTAAATATTTTATCAATGACAACATGTAAAATAAATTCATTTAAAAGAATGTTATCAATAAAACTATCCTTAAAGGATGTTAATGCTATATCCTCTATCTTAGATAATAATAATATTGAATATGATGGAATATATGAAGAAGCATAGGAGGTAAAAATATGAACTTTAAAGTAATTTTAGATGGCGGATTATTAACTATAACTGGTAGAGTACACGGTACATTCTCTTCTGTATTTTTACTAGAAAATAATACTAGAAAAATACTAATTGATCCAAGTCATATACATGTTATTCAAGATATAGAAGCTAATTTAGAAATTGCACCAGAAGATATAACAGATATTGTTTTAACTCATGTGCATTTGGATCATGCATATAATTCTATGTTTTTCCCAAATGCAACAATAAGAATACATGAAAATTATTTAGGAAAAGATTATAGAAAATTTGGCCCACTAATAGGACAAGCATATCAACAAATGATTAATTCTTGGAATAACCGCGTAGAAACATTTAAAGATGGCGAGATTTTATTTGATTCTATAAAGGTTATATACACCCCATATCATTCAAAAGAGCATGTTTCTCTATATATTGAAAGTGAAAATATGGGTAAAATATTCCTGCCAGGCGATATTTGTATGACAAAAATTGATTTTTATGACATTATGAGAAATTTAAGAACTGATAAGGTTGCAGAAATAGTAAAAGAATGGTCAGAAAAATCTGATTATGTTATTTTCACTCATGATACACCTTATAAAATGAGATAGGTGGTGAAATTATGAATATTACTTTTATTTCATATGAGGTTGCTCCTTTAGCAAAGGTTGGAGGATTAGGAGATGTTGTTGGAACTTTACCGAAATTTTTACAAAACAAAGTAGATAACATAAATATAATAATGCCTTTTCACAAAATTGTTGAAAAAAACATAGAAAAATATAATTTACCTTTAGAAAAAGTATATGATGAACTTTATCCTTTTAGTCATTCATTAAAATATCCTTTTTCGGTATATAAATCTGTATTACCAAATACAAATATTCCAGTCTACTTAATAAAAAACGATAATCTTTTTTCAACTGAAGAAATATATGAATATCCTCATCCTGAACATCAAACATCTTACTTTTGTGATGCCTCTTTAACGTTTGTAAAAACAGCTCTTCCAGATATAGATATTATACATATTAATGATTGGCAAACATCATTAATTCCTGTTTATCTAAGAAATAATTATAGAGATGATGAAATTTTAAATAAAAAAACTACTGTTTTAACTATTCATAACTTAGGTTATCAAGGGATATTCTCTCCTGATACACTTAATGTTGCAGGATTACCTGGATACTTATATAATATTGATGCTTTAGAATTTTTTGGACAAATTAATTTCTTAAAAGGTGGAATTTTATTTAGTGATATTTTAAATACAGTAAGCAGAACATATGCTGAAGAAATTCAAACTGAAGAATATGGATATAAACTTGATGGCGTACTAAAAATTAGAAATGAAGATTTATACGGCATTTTAAATGGTATTGATTATGAAATTTTTAATCCAGAAACAGATAAATTAATTCCATATAATTTCAACATTAAAAACTTAGAAAATAAAACAAAAAATAAATTATATTTACAAGAAAAATTAAATTTACCTCAAAATAAAGAAATACCTGTTATAAGTTTTATAGGTAGAATTGTTGAACAAAAAGGTATTGATTTAATCTCAGAAATAATAGATTATCTAACTTTATTGGATATTCAAATTATTATTTTAGGAACTGGTGAAAAAAAATATGAAGAATTATTACTTAAATATCAAAATAAATACCCTGATAAACTATCTATAAATATTAAATTTGATTTAGATTTAGCTCAACTTATTTATGCTGGTAGTGATATGTTCATAATGCCTTCCAAATATGAACCATGCGGATTGGGACAAATGTATTCAATGAGATATGGAACTATTCCAATAGTAAGATACACTGGTGGTTTAGCCGATACTGTAAAAGAATTTTATTGTAATACTAATGAGGGTACTGGATTTGGTTTTTACGAATATACTTCATCTAATTTATTAATCTCTGTATTAAAAGCTCTTAATGTATATTTTAGAAATCAAGAATGTTGGAATACACTAGTTAAAAATGCAATGAAAACTGATTTTTCATGGGATAAATCGGCAGATGAATATATATTATTATACAAAAGATCAATCAATAAGAAAAATTATTAGGAGGATAAAATGCCTGAATATAGAAAAGATCCTATTACAAATCGATGGGTTATTATATCCTCTGAAAGATCCAATAGACCAATAGAAAAAATTATTCCTAATGTAGAAAAATTTGACTTTTGTCCATTTGATCAAGGAAATGAAAACCTAACTCCACCAGAAGTTTTAGCCTTTAAACCAGAAAAATCTAAACCAAATGATGAAAATTGGTGGCTAAGAGTTGTTCCAAATAAATTCCCAGCTGTAACAAAAGATATTCCTCCAAATTTAAATAGCAATGGAATATATTTTTCAGTTGATGGATATGGTTATCACGAGGTTATAATAGAAACACCTAATCATGATTCGAAAATTGCTTATATGAATTATTCTGAAGTAGAAGAAATTGTATGGGCATATTTAAATAGATTTAATGATATAAAAAAAGATAAAAAAATCAAATATATTCAAATTTTTAAAAATTATGGAAGAAGTGCTGGCGCATCTTTATCTCATCCTCACTCACAATTAATTGCAACTCCCATAATTCCTATTTTTATTGAAGATGAAATTAAAGGTGCAAAAAAATTCTATAATATTAAAAACAAATGTATTTTTTGTTCTATAATTGAGCAGGAAAAAAATGAAAATATAAGAATTGTTGAAGAAAACGATACATTTTTATCTCTTGAACCTTTTGCTCCTAGATTTCCATATGAAACATGGATAATTCAAAAAAAACATAATTCAAATTTTGGTAGTATTAATTCAAAAGATGTTAAGGATTTTTCTTCTATACTTAAAAATACATTATTAAGGTTAAACGTATTATTAGGCGATATACCATATAACTATATGATTCACACATCACCCTTTGATATTTTAAACAATTCATATTATCATTGGCATTTAGAAATTATTCCTAGATTAACAAATGCTGCAGGTTTTGAGTGGGGATCAGGATTTTTTATTAATTCTGTTTCACCAGAAGTTGCCGCTAGAAACTTAAAAATTTTAGAGGAGGGATTATTATGAAAAAACTTTTAACATTTTCATTTATAGTATTATTAGTATTTACATCATTTTCTGCTTTTTATGTGCGACCATTTTTTAAAACTGTTGAAGAAAATGGACAAGATTATTTAGCATATTCTATAACAGGTGTTTTTGAAAATGATAACTTCGGTATTGGTTTAGGACTTAATGCTTATCAAGAAGAAATAGGCGGAAGCTTATTCTATGGGACACCTGGTACTGATCCTTCAACAAATGTACTTTCGGGATTAACTTTGAACTTAGTAAAATTAAGAGTAGGCCCTTTATACTTTAGATATGGTATGTCATATCCAAAAACTATAGGTTTAGGTATGTTGGTTTTTAACTACAACAATGATTATAGAAATGCTTTAGACTTAGGTTTAATTTTACCAATGGCAAGAATAGAAGTGCATGCTCCATATTCTTTAGATTCATTAATGCCATTCTCATATAGTCAATCAGCACATTTATATTATGGAATTTTAAAAACAAAAGTTGGATTTATTAATTTAGAAGCATTTGCTGGAAAACCTATGGCTAAGAATGAAGTTGAACCATTAAGAGATGATCTATTAGGTAGTGTATCTGCATATATTGGCGGGAACGCATTAAAATTAGGTGGAGAAATTGGTTATATATCTTCAACATTCGATTCTACCACATTAACTGGTTATGGCGCAGGTGCTGGCGGAATATTAAATTTAGGTATTATTACATTAAAAGCATTGCCTGTAGTTTTACAAATGCCATATTATAAGCTTGGATTTGTAAATTCTCAATACGAAGAAAATTTAATGGACAATACAAAATATGATGAATTAAAAAATTATAATGATACAAGATTAGGAGGTATTGGAGAATTAGAATTTTCTTTAGGAAATATTTTAAGAGCTAGTGCAAGATTAAACTATGATTTAACCACAGAATTCGAAGTTCAAAATCCAGAATTAAATGGTTCATTACAAGCTAGAATTCCTTCAGAACAATTCCCATTATTAATTGTAGGAAAATATTATAAGGATATGGAAAGTTTAGATGAATTATCTTCATTATTCGATACAAATACAAATGCTGAAATTTCTTTTGGATATCCTATTTCAAATGGTTTATTCATGCTATATACAAAATATTATGACAATATAAACAATGAATTTAAGGACAAAATAGAATTTTCTGTTATTGCTGATTTTTAATAATTAATTTAATTTATTATAAAATATACGGGATTAATCGTTTATTATTACCGATTAATCCCGTATATTACATTTAGTTGAATTTTTTTAATTTTTTAAAAAATGATATAATGAAAATAGATTTTTATTATTGATTTTCGAAACCGTTTGCAAAAAAAGGAGGGTGTTAGGATGAAAAAAGTATTAGTTTTATCTTTAGTATTATTAATTGCTATTATGGGATTAAGTGTTAAAATTACAATGGCTGCTGGTGCTGTCGGTAAAGAATTAGAAGTATTAATGAATCAAATCAAGATGTTCAATAAAATTTATCCCGATATTGAAGTTCAATTATTACCTATGCCAAATAGTTCAACTGCAAGACATGATTTATACGTTACATATTTAGGAGCTATGACATCTGATCCAGATATTTTAATGATAGATGTTATTTGGCCTGCTGAATTTGCTCCATTTGTTGCAGATTTAACTGATGATTATGATTATTTTGAATTAGATCAATTCTTACCTGGTACAGTTAAATCCGGGACAGTTCAAGGAAGAATAGTTGCAATACCTTGGTTCACAGATGCAGGATTATTGTATTATAGAAAAGATTTATTAGAAAAATATGGTTATGATGTTCCACAAACATGGGAAGAATTAAAAACAGTAGCTTCTGATATTGCATCAAAAGAAAAGATTAATGGTATGTTATTTCAATTAGCTCAATATGAAGGTTTGGTATGTGATGTTGCAGAATTTGTACATTCATACGGTGCAGATTTCTTAGATGCTAATGGAAATGTTATTATAGGTGATGCTGATAATCATGCTAGATTAGTAAAAGCATTAACAACTTTAAAGAGCTTTATTGACGACGGCGTTGCTCCAAAAGGTGTTTTAACTTATATGGAAGAAGAAACAAGAAGACCTTTCCAAAATGGTGAATCAGTATTCTTAAGGAACTGGCCATATGTTTGGTCATTAGCAAATGATGCTAATCAATCAAAAATTGCTGGTAAAATTGGCGTTGCTCCATTACCAAAGGGAGATATTGAAAACGGAAGACATTCAGCTACATTAGGTGGATGGATGTTAGCAATTAACAATTATTCATCAGATGCTGAAAAAGATGCTGCAAAGAAATTTGTAAAATTCTTAACCTCATATGATCAACAATTATATAAAGCTATAAATGCTGGTCAAAATCCAACAAGAAAAGCTGTTTACTCAGATCCAAAAATCAAAGAAGCCGCTCCATTTATGGTTGAATTATATAATGTGTTTATAAATGCAGAACCAAGACCAATTACCCCTGTTTATACAGAAGTATCAGATGCAATACAAAGACATATTCATGACTTCTTAATAGGTAAAAAAGACGTAGAAAAAGCTTTAAAAGATTTAGAATCAGAATTAAAGATGATAATTGGTCAATAAGCCGGGGGATTTTCCTCCGGTTTATTTTTAAAAAACCTATTAGGTTTAATAGGAGGTGTGCTCTTGAGTACCAAAATAAAAATTAATTATAAAAAAAAGGATATATGGCTAGGTTTTTGGCTTATTTTGCCAGCAATGCTAGCTATACTTATTACAGCTTTTTTTCCATTATTAAAAACATTCTGGGATAGTTTATTTTCTTTTGGATTGAGACCTGGTATTGTAAAAAGATTTGTTGGATTAGATAATTATGCAAGATTATTAAATGATACTAGATTTATGACAAGTTTAATTAATACCCTTATTTTTACAGCTATTTCTGTTTCTTTAGAATTCGTACTAGGTTTAGCAACCGCTTTAATCTTAAATGCTGATTTTGCATTAAGAGGTGTGGTAAGAGCTGCTATTTTAATACCATGGGCTATCCCTACATCAGTTTCCTCACAAATGTGGAAGTGGATGTACAATGATCAATATGGTATTATATCTCAAATTTTGTATAATTTAGGGTGGTTAGCTCCAGGAACTCCAATATTGAGCAATAAATGGTCATCAATGTTTGCAATTTTAGCAGTTGACGTATGGAAAACAGCTCCATTTATGGCACTATTATTATTAGCTGGATTACAAACTATTCCATCAGAATTGTATGAAGCATCAAGAATTGATGGAGCTTCAAAATGGAAACAATTTACAAAAATAACATTACCTATATTAAGTCCTACTATAGCTGTTGCTTTAATATTTAGAACACTTGATGCATTAAGAGTATTTGATATATTCTACATTATGAATAAGTCTGTTGAAACATTAGCTGTTTATAACAGACATATTTTAATGGATAGAGCATTTACTGGTGCTTGGTTTGGATATGGTTCTGCCATATCAGTTGTTATTTTCTTAATAATTAGTATTTTTGCTATAATCTACATTAGATCATTAAACTTAAGGTTTGAATGATCTAAAGGAGGATTAGAATATGAATTACAAAACTAAAAAAAGAATTGAAAAAATTATCTTGTACACTTTTGTTATTATCATGCTTATATTTTATGTTTTTCCTTTTTATTATGCTATAATTTCATCTGTTACTCCAAATTCAGAGCTATTTTCTAAAAGTATTAAACTTTTTCCAAAAAGCCCAACTTTTAAAAACTATATTTTAGTTTTTACAGAAAGACCGTTCCATCAAAATATTTTAAATTCTGTAATTGTAGCTGGTGCAACTACTATATTATCTTTAATTTTTGGAGCATTTGCTGGATATGCTGTTGCAAGATTAAGAATGCCTGGTAAAGTAGCTATAATGTCATTGATATTAGCAGTAAGTATGTTTCCACAAGTATCTATTTTAGGTGCTTTATTTCAAATTTTAAGAAATATGAAATTAATAAATACATATCCTGGTTTGATTTTACCATATATAGCTTTAAATTTGCCATTAACTACTTGGATATTACATAATTTCTTTAAAGATATTCCTATATCTATTGAAGAATCCGCTGCTATTGATGGTTGTTCTAAATTTATGACATTATGGAAAATTATAATTCCATTGTCTGCTCCTGGCCTTGTTACAACAGGATTATTAACTTTCATTGCAGCATGGAATGAATTTATGTTCGCTTTAACTTTTATGCAATTACCAGAAAAATATACCGTTCCTGTGGCTATAGCTATGTTCTCTGGTAAAACATTTTATGAATTACCGTGGGGGCAACTAATGGCTGCAGCAGTAATAGTTACTGTTCCACTTGTAGCATTAGTTTTAATATTCCAAAATAAAATTGTAGCTGGTTTAACAGCTGGAGCTGTAAAAGGCTAAAAAAATCCCCGATTTATAATCGGGGATTTACATTTCTCTAATTGAACCTAATGTTCTAATATTAGATTGTTTCCTAAATATCATTCTATATATTGCTGATTGTAATCTTTCGGGCAAATCAAAAAACTTAGCTTCATATTCTATATTAAATAATCCTTTTTTCTTTGATAATATAGTTGCTGGAATAAAAACAGTTTCTCCATTCTGATCAATATATAGCATAACTACATCATCTTTCTTGAATATATCATTTTCAATATCTACTGAAAAAATAATACCTTCTGCACTAAATACTTTACATCTTGCAATTTTCATTTTTGATTTAATAATATTAAATATTATAGGTGTTAATTTTTCTTTTAATAATGGAGTTATTTCATTTTTTAATCCTAAATAAAATTCAAAATTCCAAAATACCTTTAACTTTGATTTTTTCGTTTCTTTTCTTTCCAGAATCTTTAATACATAACCATATGGATTTTTTAGAATAACTTGAGCCTTAGCTATTAATGGAAAATCTTTAGTAGTTATTTTTATCTTTAAAATAGAACCAATATTTATTTGTTCTATAGTTCTTACGTTTACATATATTGTATCTGATATAACCTTCTCAATAGTTCCAGTTAATTCTATTAATTCTTCTCCTAACCCCTCATATCTTAAATTTATTGTTTTCGATTTTAATGTCAACCCTAAGTATTTCCCATTATCAAATTCTGTATAGTAAATTTTAAGTGCTTCTATAGCAGCGTTTGCTACATTTTTATCATATAATTTCCCAGCGTTTTTTTCCAAAAATTCAACAATACTTTCAATCCTATTTTTACCGGATAACACTATATTTTCATCAATATAATTTGCTATTATTAAAATATTATCTTCAATAGTTAAATCTTTTTTCTTAAAATATCCTGTTCCAGACATATTTTCATGATGATTAATTGCTAATTCAACATATGGATTCATTAAAACATTTCCAAAAAACATTTCTTCTAATCTTTTTAAATGTACACTTATCAATGGATCTTTTGCATCTTCATCCTGAGAATAAAATGTTTCTTCTAATGTTTTTTCAGAAAACCATATATATCCAATATCATGTATAAAAGAGGCTATTTGTAATTTATATAAACTATCTTCACCTATACCTAATAAACTTCCAATAATATTTGTTAAATCAGCAACTCTCATAGAATGTTCATACAAAATCTCAGAATGATTTTGTAATAGCATCAAATAATTCTTTACAAATGCGTTTATAGAATACTTAGAATATTTATCAAAATATACAGCATCAATATTTTTTTCAAATACCGATAAAAATCTCAAAAAAACATCTCTGTTATCAATTTTTATTTCATCGACAGAAATTATGTATAAAAAACCATAATTTTTCTCTTTTTCTGGCAAAAGAAATGTTTTTATATTATATCTATCTAATCTATTATTTATTAAAAAAGTAAATTCATTTGAAAATGATACTTTAAAATTTGATTCTCTTTTCTCTTCAAATACATCATACATTTTTTGAGGAACTTCAAATACAACATCTTCAGAATATTCTAAATATTCTTTATTTAAATTATCAAATGTAAATATATTTAAAAAACTTGTTCCTTCTAAATTTACAGCAAGACCTATAAATACTTCTTTATTTTGAAATAATGTTCTTGAAAAAATATTTATAGATCTTTTTATTATCTCCAAATTAAAAATTTCCATCACCCCATTTATTTTGCTGGTATTTGTAATATAAAATCTGTATTTTCTTTATTTGTTTTTTGTAGAAAATCTATATGATAATTACTCAACATAGTTGAAGAAATATTAATTGCTTTTTTCAACTCTCTATTATTTATTTCTGATGAATTTATTTTAGTTTCAATCTTTAAATAATAATAACTTTCCTCGTGATATAATTCAACATTAAATTTTCTATTAGACGTATATTTCAATACAGACACAACTATATTCATTAAAGAATTAAAAAGTATCTTTCTTGATCCATATATTGTTGCATTATATTTAATTCTTGTAGTAAAACTAATATCCGGGTTAAGAAATTTGATTTTATTTTCTACTTCTTTAACAACATTTGATATATCAATTAATTCAATTGATTC
Source organism: Marinitoga sp. 38H-ov (assembly GCF_011057715.1). Lineage (NCBI taxonomy): Bacteria > Thermotogati > Thermotogota > Thermotogae > Petrotogales > Petrotogaceae > Marinitoga > Marinitoga sp. 38H-ov. The sequence goes on along the minus strand of NZ_LNGH01000053.1, from coordinate 43,825 downwards.
ATTATTATAAAAATTTGATTTATATCTCTCAACCGCTTCCTTGATTCTATTTATAGATTTTTTTAATTCATTTGAAATTTCTGGGTTTGTAGATTCAAAGAAAAAGGTTATTAAATTTATCCCTGTAATTGCACTATTTATTTCTTGAATTAAATCCCAAGACATAAAATTCATCAATAATGTTTCTTTTGCAAGATCAGAATACTCACTTAAAACTTTATTTAATTCCTCTACATGTTTTATAACTGTCATTTTCATCATAAAAGATTTTAGTTTATTTACTATATCTTCATCTTTACTATATTCCACATCAAATTTATAATACAAATTTTTAATTTTTATTGTATTTTCATCTGGTTCATCTACTGTTTCAATATTAATTTTAATTTTATATTTTCTTCTGATTTCATTAATTGTTTCATTTATAAAATCTATAACCGTATTTGCAGTTGAATATTTTTCTACTATCAACTCAAAAACATTTAAATATTTTTTAAATCTCTCTCTTTCATCATGAACTTCTTCTAGTAAAATAATATTATATATTGATGGCATAAGAAAAATTTTATTATCGTTTAATTTTTTTAAGTCGTCTAAAGTAAATTTAACAGATTTTCTATTTAAATTCATAACTCCAATTAATTTATTCTTAAAATACATAGGAAATACTATTGAAGATATAGTATCCTTTTTTTTAGGTAAGATCCCTTTTTTTTCAAGATCTTCATTATTAATAATTATTGGATTTTTAGAATTAATAAACATCTCATCTATTTTTCCCGGTTTTATATTATTAATATCAATTTCTAAATTTTTCATTATTTTAAAAATAATATTTTTATCATCATCAAATATAATTAAAGATCCCGAATCAGCTTTTAAAGTCTCTAATGTTTTATTGAATATTAAGTTTATATAATCATTAAATTCTTCAAAATTAAGATTAGATATAAAACTCATATTAACACCTCAAAGAAGTCCTAAAGTTTTCTTCCACCTTTTTACTCTTTCAACATTTTCTTTTACTAATTTAATCATATTTTCAGGTTCAAAAGGCTTTTCTACAAAATCTGTTGCTCCTAAAGTTAATGCATGTAAAACATAGTCTGGACTTGAATATGCTGTCATCATAATAACTGTTGTTAATGGTGATAATTTTTTTGCTTTTCTTAATACTTCAATACCGTCTAAATCTTCCATTATAATATCAAGCAATATTACATCATATTCTGTATTTTTTATTAATTCTATTGCCTTATTCCCACCTTCAGCTACATCTACATTATACTTTTCACTTTCCAAAACCTTTTTTAATACCGTTCTAATAACATTATCATCATCTACTACTAATATTTTGCCCATAATCATTCCTCCTTGAAAAATTTATTAAGTTTAATAAATTTTATAAATTCATCTGTTAGTATAGGATCAAATTGCTTACCTTTGTTATTAATAAGCTCATTAATTGCTTCTTCAACTGATAAAGCGTCCCTATATGGTCTTGCTGTTGTCATTGCATCAAAAGCATCCACAATTGTTATTATTCTTGATTCCAAAGGTATCTCTTTATCAGATAATCCATCTGGATAACCTTTTCCATCACATCTTTCATGATGATGCCTAATTATTTTCCCTATTTTTTCAAAACCCTTAAAGGTCTTTACTAATTCCTCTCCTCTAACAGGATGTTCTTTTATTTTTTCAAATTCTTCATTATTTAATCTTTCTTTTTTTAATAATATACTTTGAGGAATTGATAATTTACCTATATCATGCAAGGTACTTGCAACGAAAATATCATTAATAATATCTTCTCTTCCAATTATTTTTGCAAGTGTGGTAGCATAATATGAAACTCTTTCAGAATGGCCTTTTGTATATGGATCATAAAAATCAACAGCCTTTAAAAAGGCAAATGCCGTGTTTTTTAAAAATTTATTTTGTTCATTATACAATATTTTTGAAACTAAAAATGTTGAAGCTATTTTCCCCATAACATTAATTAAATCTTTTTCAGTTTTTTTTATATCTCTATCTTTTAAATCTAATATTATATATCCATGTAATTCGAATGTTTTCAATGGAATTATTAAACTCTTATTAGACTTTATTATCTTTTCTTTTAACACATTATAATTTTTTATATAATTACAGTAAAAGTTATTTATCTCTTTTATCTCATTAAATTCTTTAGTTATTATAGCAGTATCTAATAATAATTTTTTGCTATGCCCTAAAGTCGCTACAAATCTAAAAAAATCCCCTTCTTTTTCCAAAACACATCCATATGAAATTTGTGGTATTAATTCTACAAAATAAGATAACAATTTTCCAAAAAATGATTCCATTGATATATCCATAGATATATTTGTAATTAAATCTGTTACTCTAACAAATCTATTATTCAATTCTTCCAGTTCATTATATGATTGTTCTAATTGTTTATAGGCTTCTTCTAATTCATCTTTTAATGCCATTAATTCTTCATAACTCTTATCCATTTCTCAATCCAACTTTCTCAATAACTTCATTCGCTATCATATAAGATGGTAAAACTATATTTGCACCACCTAATCTAATGGCTTCAGCTGGCATTCCAAAAACAACTGCTGTTTCTTCGGATTCTGCTATAGTATAACCATTATTTTCTTTTATTTTTACCATTGCCTTTGCACCATCATCGCCCATACCTGTCATTAACACACCTATAGTTTTATTATTAAAATGTTCTAAAACAGATTCCATTAAAATATCCGCTGATGGCATGAATATAGTTCTTGGTGTTTTTGATAACATTATCTTAAGGCCATTTAATCCTTTTCTTAATTTTAAATGATAACCGCCTTTACCAACATAAACATATCCTGGTTTAACATCCATATCATTTTCCGCTTCAACAACCTTTAATTCGCAACTGTTATTTAACCTTTCTGCATAAGTTTTTGTAAATTTTTCAGGTATATGCTGAACTAAAAAAATTGCTGCATTTAAATTTGCTGGAAATTTCGGCAAAACATCATAAATCTCTCTTGGCCCACCTGTTGAAATACCAATAGTAACTCCATAGAAATCCATTTCAATATTTGTTTCAGTTTCCTTTTTTTCTTTAGGTTGGTATGAAATGTCTTTTTCAGAGAAAAATTCTTTTTTTGCTTCTTCTGATTGTGAAAATATATAAGCTGCATGAATTTTTTTTATCAATTCATCTTTTAGATAATATAAATCATCTGGTTTTTCAATATAATCAAATGCACCTAATTCAAGAGCTTCATATGCTATTATAGATGATTTTTCACCCAGTGACGATACAACAATAACAGGTATATTTTTTTCTTCTAATATATACTGTAACGCCGTTAAACCATCCATATTTGGCATTTTTATATCCATTATTATAACATCAGGGTTTAGTTTATTTGCTTTTTCAACAGCTTCAATTCCATCTCTTGCAACCCCTATTATCCTTAAACTTTTATCTGATTCTATTAATGCTTTTAGAATTTTTCTTGTCAAAGGAGAATCATCTGCAATTAAAACATTTATTTCTGGAATAAGAATCACCTCGATCTCTTTAATTTTATATTTTTAATTTTTTCTTTTCTAATTGTTTTTGTTTCCTCTTTTTCTTTAATAGGTTTATCATTTAAATTATCTGTTCTTGATTTATTAGGTCTTGTTTTATCAGTAATAGTTTTATCAAGTTTTGTTTTATCAATTTTTGAATTATCAGTTTTTGAATTATAAATAGATTCATTTAATCTTTTTAATTCTTCTTTATCAACTATTTTATTTAAATCTATTAATAATACAGATTCATTATTATATTTACCTATACCTTTAATAAATTTATCGCTTGATTTAAATTGAATATATTCCATAGATATTATGTTATTTACAGAATCTACTAAAAACCCTATTAATTGGTTATCTATATTAGAAACTATAACCCTTGAAAATTTATTTTTTATTTCTTCGAATCCTAACCTCTTTTTTAAATCAATTATTGGTAATATATTTCCCCTTAAATTACTTATCCCTCGAACGTATGATGAATAAGGTACTTTTGTTATTTTATTTAACCTATTTATTTCTTTAACTAATTTCAATTCTAATGCATACTTTTCATTATTTATATTAAATAATAAATATTTATCCTTTTTCACTTTATCTTTTTGAACTTTTACACTCTTTTTATTCAAAAATTTAATTTCATCATTCAATACATTATTTATATCTAATATTACAGCAGAAAAATCTTTTGTTTTTATATATCCTTTTAATAAATTTTTATATGGAAATTCTTTTATTTTTTCTACTTCAACTATTCTATGAATTTCTTCTACTATTACACCAATATTATATCCATCAACATCTATAATAGCTATTTTCGTTTTTTTGTTAATTTTCGAATCTATATTATATAATAATTTCTTAAGATCAATTACAGGTATAACTTCTCCTCTTTCAGAAATAATTCCTTTTACACAATCCTGATTAATTGGAACTTTGTTAGGTTCAAAATAATTGATTATTTCAAAAATTTGATTTATTTCAAATCCATATATCTCGCCATTTACTTTAAAAGTAATAATCTTTTTCATTTTAATCTTTTTATTTTGTTTCTTTATTTTTTTTCTATTTATTGTGCTTTGAATTTTTTTGTTATTTACTTCAATTAATTTATTAATGTCTAATAAAAAATATTCATTTTCCCCATTTTTTATAACCGAATTAACATATTTTGATTTTGTTTCTATTTTTTCATCGAATTTGCTTAAAATTCCGTTTATAGAATCAACTAATATTCCTATATTATTATTCAAAATTATAATTTTTGAATTGTAATTACTCTTTAATCCCAGTTTTGTTTTTAAATTAATTACTGGGATAATTTCTCCTCTTAGGTTTATTAAACCTTCAACATAATCAGGAGCTAATGGAATTTTAGTGATTTTTTTTAAATCCACAATTTCTCTTATCTCATTCATTGGAATACAATATTCTTGTTCGTTTAATGAAAATATTATATAATTCATATATACACCCTCATTATAATTGTAGATCATTTGATTGATTCATAATTTCTTTTACAACCTTTAGCATTTCATTTATACCTCTTTCATGTTCAATAGAAGCTTTTGAAGCCTCTTCTATTGAAGCAAAAGATTCTTCAACAGCACTTTGTGACTGTTCTACTGCCTTTTTAGATTGTTCAATAGCTATGACAATTTCTGAAATAGAGTGCGAAACTGTTTTATATTTATTTAATAATTCTTCTATATTTTTTTGAATTTCTTTAATGGCATTAACCGCTGAATTTGCTTCTATTAATTCTGAATATGTCCTTTTTTGATTTTCATATACATTTTCTTCGGATATTTTTATATTTTCATCAATCTCTTCTATCACATTTTTTATAGACTCTAAATTTTCTTCAGAAGTTTTCGATAATTCTCTTATATCATTAGAAACTACATAAAAACCATTACCATACTCACCAGCTCTAGCAGATTCTATAAACCCGTTTACAGCTAACATATTAATTTGAATAGATATTTTTTCAATTTTAGATATACTATTATTTATTAATTTGAAGTTTGTGGATAATTTTTTTATATTTTTATATATTTCCGAAAATCCATCATTTGTGCTATTTATACTATCAATTAAAGTATTTACTTTTGATTTACTTTCTTTTATATTATTTAATATTGTAATTATTGTGTCTTTATCATTTTTATTAATATCCAATAATTCTTTTGATAATTCAGAAAATTTTGAAACTAAATTAATCATATTATCCATTTCTTCAGCGAATACTGAAGAAATTTTTTCTAATTGTTCTAAATGATATTTTATATTCTCAGAACCATTATATGCTTCTTCTATAATACTAAACATTTCATCAATTGATGAGGATAATTGTAATAATGAATCTTTATCTTCAGTAGAGTTTAATATTTTTTCTGAAATATCTACTAAATTTTGAGATGCTTGAGAAATTTGAATAAATGCTTGTTCCTCTTCCTGTAATGCTTTAGATATATCTTCTGATTCTTTTGCAACTTGTTCTGAAAAAGATACAACATTTTCAGCGGAAGCTAAATATTTTTCTGATATTTCAGAAAATTCTTCTATTATTTTTATTTCTTTGTTTACATTATTTTTGATAGCATCAAATGTATTTTTTATATCATTAAATTCCTTATTAATTTCATCGCCTAATTTTCCTTGTTCTTCAAAATATATATTTAATTTTTCAACATCATTTATAACATAATCCATACTACTTTTTAGATTTTTTATGCTTTCCTCAATATTTTTTGCATTTATTTCTGAAGTTTCTGCAAGATTTCTAATTTCATCAGCTACCACAGCAAATCCAACACCATATTCTTCTGCTCTTGCAGCTTCAATTGCCGCATTTAATGACAAAAGATTTGTTTGATCAGCAATTAATAAGACAGAATTGATAATATCTGATATTTTTTGAGATTTTTCCTTTAATTCTAAGATATTGGAATTTGTATCTTTATTAAATTCAATACTTTTATTTACAGAATTAATTAACATATCTACGCTATTTATTGATTGTAATATTTGTACTTGAGATTTATCTGTTTCATATAATATATCTCTTGACTCTTTTTTTATTCCATCAGAATTCTTATTTATTTGATATATTGCAGCTCTAATTTCATGAATAGAATTAGATATTTGTTCTGCTCCAGAACTTATTTGCATCATAGACTTTGATAATTCTTCAACGCTAGAACTTATTTGCTCAACAGCAGCTAATAATTCCTCAGATGAAGATGTTAAATTTTCTGCTATTACTTGCCTTTTTAGTATAGTTTGTCTTTTAGCTCTTTCAATAGCTTTTTGTCTTGCTTCTTCTCTTTTCTTTCTTAATTCTTCATCTTTAATTTTCATTATTCCTGGTGTTTTTTGCGACTCCGGAGAAAGCAATTTTTTTTCTTCCATTTAAATTCCCCCTTATATTAACCAGTTATTTATATTATCTTATAATTATTTATAAAATCTTTATTTATACTCTTTCTATTCACCATAGCATTGGTAATTTTTCCCTTTAAACTTTGTCCCGTATTTAAATCCTCTGCAGTAATTTCTAATAATCCGTTTATATTAAGTGAAAAATTAACCGCTATTCTCGCTTCATTTTTTTTCCATTTTTTAGAAAATTTAAATTCAAAATCACCAAGATTAATCATTTCATCATTTTTCTTCTGTAAAACTTTAATAATAATAGTATCTTGATTATCTTTAGTATTAGTGAAAATTTCTGTTTCCGATGATGGATAATGAATTCCACTTTTTAGTATTTCTATAAAATTACCTTCATCATCTAATACTCCTAAAGAATGAGGTAATATATCTCTAAGTAAAATATTATTTATTTTTCCTTCTAATACCTGAGCATATAATCCTGCTCCTTTAACTACAATCTCTTCAGGGTTTAAATCTGATATTATCTTTTTATCAGGGAAAATCTTTTTTACTAATTCTTTTAAAAAGAATAATCTAGAAGACCCTCCTACAAATATTATTTCATCTATTTCTTCATTAGCAACTTCCAATATTAATTTTTCTATTTTTTCTATTAATCCTTTTGATATACTTAAAAAAATATCTCTATTTATATTTAAGTTTAAATGATATGGTCTATTATTTAAGGTAGCAATATATGGAATGATAATATCAGTATTTTCAACAACAGATAAATCTATTTTAGCGTTTTCAGCATGAATATATAATTGCTGAAGTGCAACTGGATCTACATTTAAATCTATTCCATCTTTTTCTTTTACCGTATTTACAATCCAATTAACTAATATATTATCGAAATCTATTCCACCTAATTCTGAACTACCTCCCGTTTTTAATACATTAAAAACATCGTCCTTTATTTCCATTAGCGTAATATCAAATGTTCCCCCGCCAAAATCTAAAACTAATATTTTTTTGTTTTCTATATTTATTCCATATCCAATAGCTGCTGCAACTGGTTCATTTAGGAGCTTTACAACATCCAAACCAGCTATAGAAGCCGCTTCTAATACACCGTTTCTTTGATTGTCATCAAAATATGCTGGCACAGTAATTACAGCACTTGAAATTTCTTCATTTACTATATTTTTTAATTTCTTAAAAATAAAACTCGCTATTTCTTCTGCTTTAAATTTTTCATTATTAATAATATACTCTTTACCTTTTCCAAGATCCCTTTTTACATTTAATATAACTTTATCTGGTCTAATATACATTTGAGATTTAGCTAAATCTCCAACTAAAACTTCATTGTTATTTCTAAAAAAAACTATTGAAGGTGTTATTCTACTACCTCTTTCATTAATAAATATTTCAGAATTTGCAATTAAAGAATTCGTTGTACCAAAATCTATTCCAACTATCAAAGTAGTCCCTCCAAATACTCGAGGTTTTCTTTTGCTTCCTTGTTATCGGGATTTGATTCTAAAGATTTTTTTAATAAATCTATTGCTTCTTTTTCAAATCCATTTTCCGCTAAAATAACTGCAGCATTATTTAAAGCTTTTGATTTTATATCTTCATTAGTTTCAGCAGCTTTCAAATAATAATGAAAAGCAAAAAATATATTTCCTTTATCATCGAGTTCTAAAGCCTTTTTAAATAAATTATCGGAATTAAAAAATGTATCTAAACCACGGCCAAGGATTTTCATTTAATCAACTCCTGAATTTCTTTAGCTATCTTTTTTATATCAATTGCTGCTCTTGATTTAGGTGAATATTTATTTATTGGAATTCCATGACTTGATGATTCTATAAGTTTTACATCATTTCTAAGCGCAGTTAATACTTTTTTTTCACCAAAAATCTTATTTAGTTCATCTAATATTTCTTTAGATATTTTTGTTCTTTTATCAACCATAGTTGGAATAACACCTAAGAATTTTAAACTAGGATTTTCTATATTTACCTTATAGTATATTTCCATCATTTGAGATAGCCCAACAAGAGATAGGAAATCACTTTTTACTGGAATTAGTAGGTAATCAGAAGCATTTAAAGCGTTAATTGTTAGTAATCCTAAACTTGGTGGTGTATCAATGAAAATATAATCATATTTATTATGAAAATCTATTAAAAAGTCTTTTAATACAAAATTCCTTTCATTATAATGGGCTAATTCAACTTCTAATGCTGATAAATTTTGATTAGACGGAATAATATCTATATTATGAACATTTAATTTTTTATCCTTATACTTCCCAGTATTTAAATAATCAATAATCATCTCATATATTCCATATTTTACTTCAAATGGATTAATTCCTGCATATACTGTAGAATGTGCCTGAGAATCAAAATCTATTAACAGCGAGTTTTTAAATATATTTGCTAAATTAAATGCTAATGTTGTTTTTCCGCTTCCACCTTTTCTATTTGCAAAAACGATTACTTTTGCCATTATATCACCAATCCAGATGGTTTGAGTATTAATACAATATCTCCATTTCCTAATATTGTTGAACCATATAGAAAGTCATGTTTCAAGTACTCCGGTAATGGTTTTACTAAATATTCATTTTCCTCTAATACTTCATCTACTAACACTGCAGAAATTCCATCATCTATCAATAATAATGACACCAAATCATATTTATATTCTCTATTTAAAATATCATCAAAAGAATATTCTCTGTTTTTTAGTATTCCTTTTAAATCAAAAAAAGGAATTATTTCATCATTATATTCAACAAATAATTTATTAGAATAATTATGTATTTTATCTTTTTTTACCTTAATAATTTTATATACTTCTTCAAATGGTAATATATACCTTTCATTATCAACTAACACCATTATGCCATTTATGTTTAAAATTGAGTTAGGAATTTTTAATGTTATTTTTGTCCCTTGATTTTTTTTAGTTTCTACAAACACTTTTCCATTTAACTTTTCAATATTATTCTTTACTATATCCATACCTACACCACGACCGGAGATTTCAGTCACTTCTTTAGAAGTGCTAAACCCAGACCCAAATATATAATTAATAATTTCTTCATCAGGTATATCTATGTTCCATCCTAATTTTTTAGCTTTTTCTTTTATTTTTTCTATATCAATTCCTCTACCATCATCAATAATTTCTATATATACATATCCACTTTCATAATATGCATTTATCTTTATTAATCCTTCTTCATTTTTACCAATTTTTCTCCTTTCCTCAACTTCTTCAATACCGTGATCAATAGAATTTCTTATAATATGAGTTAAAGGATCTGATATATTTTCTATTAATATTCTATCTAATTCTATATTTTCTCCAGTAAATTCATATATTATTTTCTTGTTTTTTTCTTTAGCCAATTCTCTTATTAATCTTTTGTATTTGTATAATAATTCTTTAATTGGAACCATTTTTAAACTTAAAATTTGATCTTGAATATTAATTGTTATCTTATTTAAATTAGAAAAAACATGAATAAACTCTTTATACAAATCCGGGGATACTTTATATAATTCTTTTAGTAAATATGTTGAAGTATTTTTTACTATTATTAGCTCTCCAACTAAATTCAATATATTATTTATTTTTTTTATGTCTACTCTAAGCGTATCAGAAAATTCTATTTTACTAATTTCATTTGTTTTTTTATTATATAATATATCATCAAATTCTTTTATAGCCTTTTTTAATTCAGTTTTATTATTACTTTCAACATATTTTATTATTTCATTAAATTTATTTGATAATTTTTCATTTCCCATTTTTTTCAATATATTTTTAATAGGTTTTCTCATTCTATTTAATTGAGATAAATTATAATTTTCAGAATTAATTAAATATTCAAAAAATTGATCCTTTAAATTAATTAACATCTTTTTAGTAACTTCATTAATATCTGTTTTCTTTTCTATATTAATATTTTTAGTATTATTTAAAAATTCTTTTACATCTACAACAGTATCATCTTTATATGATTTTAAAATTTTTTTTATCAAATCTAATCCATCATATAATAAATCTATATTCTTATCATCTTTTCCTGATATACTTAAAGATAAATCTTCTAATTTATGTGAAAGCTCCTCTATTTTTTTTGTTTTTTCTACAAATCTCTCAGGAATATCCATAGACAAAAGCAACCTAGATGTTCCTTTAAGACTATGGAACCCTCTCATTATTGAATTTATTAGATTTAAATCACCTGTTTCTTCTAAGTTCACTAAATTAACCTCGATGGTGTTTATACTTTCTTCAGCTTCAGCAAAAAAGTCTCTCATTAATCCATCGATAAACTCTTTATCAAAATGCATTTTCATTTTAATCCACTCCAAGAGCTATTTTAACACTTTCAATTAATGATTCTGGATCTGATGGTTTAACTATGTAAAAATTAGCTCCGACCTCAAATCCTTTCATTTTATTAGTAGATTTATCTAATGTTGTTACTATTATTATTGGTATATCTTTATAATTCTCATCTTCCCTAATCTTTTTTATCATAGTATAACCATCTAAATTAGGCATATTTAAATCTGTTAATATTAAATCTATACCTTCTTCTCTGTATAATACATCTAAAGCTTTTGCGCCATCTTCTGCTTCAATTACTTCAAATCCAGCAGCTTTTAATATACTGGCATGGTAACTTCTTGTCATTTTAGAGTCATCTATTATTAATATTTTATGCATTCACATTACCTCCCTTATTCCATGGTTTTTGGTATAGTATAAAATCATTTGCTTTTACAACTTTAAATGCATTAGTTATTCTATTTATTGATTCAGAATGACCTAAAAATATATATCCACCTTCATTTAAAATTGTATAAAACTTCGTGATTATCTTTTTTCTAATTTCATCAGAAAAATATATGAATACATTTCTGCAGAATATAAAATCATAATTATCATCTAATTTTTCATATGTATTATCTTCGATTAAATTTAAATTAAATATATTAACCTTATTTTTTATAATATCCTTTATTTTATAATTCTCTTTATCTTTTTCAAAATATTTATTTAAATATTCTTTAGGTACATCTCTTACTGCATAATCATTATATATTCCAGCTTTTGCTTTTAATATCATTATAGGATCTATATCAAATGCATCAATTTTATAATTAAATTCTCCATCTAACATTTCTTCTAATATAATGGATAATGTATATGGTTCTTCGCCAGATGCACATCCCGCTGATAATACTTTTATTGTTTTATTATTTTTTCTACTTATTACATCTTTTAATGCATATTCTGCAAAAGATTTCAATTGAGGAAATTCTCTAAAAAAATATGTTTCATTAACTGTTATTTCGCTAATTAATTTTACTAATTCATTTTCTGAATATTCTCCATTTACTAAAAAATTATAGTATGTGTCTGGATCATCTATTCCTATCTTTTTCATTCTTCTAAAAACTCTATTTTTAAAAAAATATAATCTTTTTTCTTCTATATATATTCCTGTTTTTTCATATATATAATCGCGTATTTTTTTGTAACTTTCTACCATGTTTCCATCTCCATTATTGTTTCTTCTATAATCATTTTTATTTCATCTGAAAATTTATTTTTTATTTTTTGGAGAATGTCTTTAAAAGATTTTAACTTTCTTTCGTTTATTATTTCTATTACTGCAATAATACCCTCAGAATTTAATTCATTTATATTTTCTAAAATTATTTTATCTATCTCATCCTGGTCTAATAAGTTTATTAAGGTTAAAATATCATATATATATTCTTTATATTTCAATAATTCTATTAATTCCTTTATTACTTTATTTTTTAATTTTGTATATGGATATATTTTCTTATGATTTTTGTATAGATAATCTAAAAATTCCTTTATTATCAAATGTTTATATTCACAATTCTCAAAAAAATCTATACTCTCAAAAACATTACTTCTTTTAAAAACATATTTTGCAAAAGGAATTATTAGATGTACCTTTTTAAAATCATTTATTTTTTCTTTTACTATATTATCTGATTTATCATCTCCAATTAAAGACAATGTTTCTAATATAGTTGTCAATAAAAATTGATTATTTGTTCTTTGCAATATATTTGCTATTTTTTCAGAATACTCTTTTGCGCCTAATAATCCCAAATATTCAATTGCTGCAATTTGATTATTTATATCTTGATCATCTAAACATTTTGCTATATATTTTATTGCTTCTTTATCATTGGTTCTATACAATCCGTCTAAAGCATATTTTCTAATATCTTTATCTTCATTTTCCAATAGTTTTCCTAAAATATTTATTCTTTTATTTATACTTAAAAGTGATAAAGCAAACTCTTTTAATAGTAATTCTTCATTTAATAATAGTTCTAAAAATATTTCATCAGGCACTTTTTCTAATTCAAGGTGTTTTAAAGTATTTATTATTGCCTCTTGAACCATTAAATCTTTTTCATATTTTAATAAGGAAAATAGATCTTTGGCATATCCGTTCAATTTATTTTCCGCTATATATTCAATTGATATTAATCTATCCTTTATGTTATCTGAAAACAACATTTCTTTAACATTCATAATTTCCCCTCACATATTATTAAATTTTAGTGTTTTTCATTATTATTATATCACATATTCGTATTTCATTATTTCAACTTTATAACATTTTATGCTATAATAATATTGAAGATAATTCTAGAGGTGTTTAAAATGATAAATAAAATTATCGAAAGAGGAATTAAAAAATCCGAGGTCATATTAAAAGAGTTAACTGGAATTGATATTAAAATGTATCCAAATAATTCCAAAGAAATAAAATTAAATGAAATAATAAATAAAAATTACTACATTATGACTCAATCAGCTAAGAGCGAAAATAAAATCTGGAATTTCTATTTCACATTATTATCCTCTGACTTTTTAAAATTTTTAGGTTTAGTAGAAAATTTTAATAATATAGAAAATATTCAGCCAGAAGATGTTTTAGATTCTTTTTTGGAAATTGGGAATATTATTTGTGGAAATGTAATTAGCATTATTGCCGAAAATGAAAAGGATTTATCCTTTACCCCACCTATTTTGCATAAATTCTCAGAAATTAAAAATGATATAATAAATGGTATTACTATAAAATTTGAAATAAAATCTGAAAATATTTCCGGATATCTATTATTTGCATTTAAAGAGGGAGTTAAAAATGAAGATTGATATAAATAGTTTGAGAATTCCAATTGCTATAATTGATAAAGATGGAAATATATTAAATAGCAATTTTTCTTTTGATTCATTTTTCCATGAAAAAAATTTTTTTGATTTAGTTAATCATTCCTATATATCTATGATTAAAAGTTTTATTGAAAATAATTCAACTCTATATTTTTCAGAAAGAAAATCTAAGAAAATATTAAAGAGTGAAAATTATTTTACTATTAATATTCATCCTATTTCCAGCGAAGAATTTATGATAGAACTATATCCCAAAACAAAAGAATACCTAACAGAAATAAATATAAATACAAAACTTAAATACTTATACTCTCTAATAGATTTCTATAATAACTCTTTTACTTTTTTGTTTTCTATACAATATTTGTCAAAAAAAGAATTAGAAGAAAATTTTTTTGATTTAATAAAAAACAATGACTTTATTTCAAAAATATCAAAAAATGAATTTAGTAGTTATTACTTTGAGCTTTTTAATAATGTTTATTATTATGAATTAACATCTAATATACCTTTAAATATTGTACCTTTAGTAAATAATTCTATAGAAGTTTTATCAAAACATATAGAAAATATTTATAACACCTACTCAAAAAGAAACGGCACAAATGTATTTGAATACCTTGAAATTGCTAATAATCTAATTGTAGGAATGTTTCACGAAATAAATAATCCACTATCTATTGTTTTAATGAAGTCTGAAATGCTAAATAATATAATTGATGAAAAATACCAACCTTATGTAAAAAGTATTGTAGAAAATGTATATAGAATAATTGAAATTACAGGTCTATTTAAATCATTAGTAAAAGGCGAAACTTCTCAAACAAAAATTGATTTATATGATGTTTTAAAAGACGTTATAAAATTTATGAGATATAAAGCTCCTTCTAATATTTCTATTAATTTTAATACAACATGTAATCCCCCATTTTATATTAAAGGAAATAAACAGGAGTTAATGATTGTTTTTTCAAACTTGATAGAAAATGCTATAGAAGCTATAGGAGATAGAAAAAATGGATTTATAAATATTAACGTTATGAAACTTTCTACATTTTATAATGTTACTATTGAGGACAACGGCGAGGGGATTCCTAAAGAAAATATTAAACGTATTTTCGAACCATTTTTCACTACTAAATCAAAACATGGTATGGGATACGGTTTGTTCTTTGTATATAATATATGTTTAAAACATAAAATAGAAATTAATGTCGAAAGCGAAGTAAACAAAGGAACTAAATTTATATTAAAAATTCCTAAAATAAAGGAGGAATAAGTTATGGCTTGGAAAGTTTTAATCGTTGACGATGAACCCGGTATAAGAGAAGTATTAAAGGATTATATTGAAATGAATTTTGAAAATACAAAAATTGAAACAGCTGAAAATGCCGATATAGCTTTAAAAAAAATAAATGAAGAACAGTTTCATATTATATTATTGGATATAGTAATGCCTGGACTTGATTCTTTTGAGTTTTTAAGAAAAGTAAAGGATTTAAACTCATTAATTCAAGTTATAATGATAACTGGTAATTCTACAATGGAAAGAGTTCTTGAAGCTATTGAAGCTGGTGCTGATGACTACCTATTAAAACCTTTTTCTACAACAGAAATAGAAAATATTATAAAATGCTATTTTTCAAAAATCGAAAGATGGAGAAATGCTTTTAGAAATTCATTTTAGGAGAAAACCACTATTGGTTTTCTCCTAAAAATTTAACGAATATTTCAACAATCATAGGATCAAATTGTGTGCCTTTATTATCTTTTAATACATTAATAGCTTTTTCTCGAGATAAATTCTTTCTATAGGATTTTTCTTCTAACATTTCAGAAAAAGAATCTGCCACTGATATTATTCTAGATTCTATAGGTATTTCTTCTCCTTTTAAACCTTCAGGATATCCTTTTCCATCATATCTCTCATGATGATATTTTACAATCCTTGCTAATTTTTCATCTTCTAAATATTTCATAATTATATCATAACCTATAATTGTGTGCCTTTTTACAATTTCATATTCTTCTGGAGTTAAAGTTGTTGTTTTTACTAAAATATTTGGCGGAATACCTATTTTTCCAATATCATGCATTAAAGATGCACAATATAAATTATCTAATTTTTCCTTTGAAAAACCCATTTCCTTTCCTATTATATTTGCATAATAGGCTGTTTTTTCTGAATGCTTCATCTTATATACACCGTTTAAATCACTTAAATTAACAAATGTTCTTATAACTTTCTTTGTAAATTCTTTTGAACTTTTTAAATTTTCCTTTAACTCAGAAAAAGAATGAATTAATTTTTCTAAACTCTCATTAATATTATAAACATTAAATAATTCATAATTTTCATCTTTTTCTATTTTTAATAATATATATATATTATCCTCAAATTTTGTTTGAACAAAATATCCATCAAGTTCAATAAACTCTATTATATTGTTTTTTATTTCTTTTATACTTAATTCCTTCAAAGTTAAATAACCAAATCCTATTTTTTCTTTTATTTTTACTTTTTTATTTTTCTTTTCAACTAATAACGCTTTTTCTACAAAAGGAATTATTTTTACCAATGTATTAAAAACATTTATAATCAAACTTTCATCATCTTTTATGCTTCTTGTAATTTTATTCATATTGTTGATTATATCTAATGTATTTTCATACATTCTTTGCATTTTTTTATTTATTTCTAATAATTGATAATTTTTTATTTTTAATTCTTTATTTAATTCAATTATCTTATCCTTTTCTATTTTATTTTTTAAAAATATTTTGGCAAGATTTCCAAATAATTTCAATGTTTCTTTGGAG
Source organism: Marinitoga sp. 38H-ov (assembly GCF_011057715.1). Classification (NCBI taxonomy): domain Bacteria; kingdom Thermotogati; phylum Thermotogota; class Thermotogae; order Petrotogales; family Petrotogaceae; genus Marinitoga; species Marinitoga sp. 38H-ov. The sequence goes on along the minus strand of NZ_LNGH01000053.1, from coordinate 26,788 downwards.
TCTTCAGAAAAAGTTTTTTGACTTTCTTTTGCTATGTCCAAAGAAAATTGTATCCAAAGATTATCATTTATTTTTAAATGATAGGCCATGGTACTTTTAATTGGTATGGTAGCTTTCTTTAAAGTTTCATATACATATTTATGCATTAATTTTTTTCTATACTCTAAAACATCATTATATATAATAACATTTCCGTCAATTAGATCATCATTTTTTATTTTAAATGACATCTTTTTTAAAATATTATTATCATGACCTATTGCAGCTAACCAATTCCAAGAATCATTATTAATTAATATTAAAGATCCATAATCAGCTTCAGGAATTATACTTATAGCTGTTTTTAATAATTCATTATAGAAATCATCCATATTATATGTTTCATTTGATATGGATTCTAATAATGATATTAATTTAGGAATATTATCTATAACATTTTGGCTTAATTCAAAGTGCATATTTATCACTCCATATGTAAATTTTTTATCTCTCTATATTTTGCTACTTTTAAAATCTCTTTTACTTTTTTTACCATCTTTTCATCTTCATCATTTAAATCTTCATTATTTCCCATTTTAACCAAAATCCTATCTAAATCATTATAACTAATACCCATTGCATATTCATCTGTTATACCTGGAATTAAATCCGGTGATGGTGATTTGTTTATTATTTTTTCAGGTATTTTTAATTCCCTTGCTAAATTAAATACTTGAGTTTTATATAAATGCATTATTGGTTCAATATCTACAGAATCATCACCATATTTTACATAAAATCCTGTTTTTAATTCTGTTTTATTTGTAGTTCCAATAACAGCATAATTTATTTGTTCCGCATAAAAATATAATAGCACCATTCTTATTCTATGTTTTATCCTATAATATGCTATCCCTTTTAAAAATTCTGTATCTCCTTGATTTTTCAAATCATTTATATAACTTCTTTTTTCAAATTCTTTTTTTGCATACTTTTCTTGTATCTTTCTTGGTATAAAAAATGTAGGTGGTTCTAAAGAATATACTCCTATCTTTCTTAAAATCGGCGATATTTTTATAATCCTATAATCAATTTCTAAAAAATCACATACTATCTTTGCATCTTCAATTGTTTCTGGTGATGAATCTCTTTCTGGTAATATTAATCCTTTTACTCTTTCTTTACCCAATGCATTAACACATAATTTCCCAACAACAGCAGAATCTATTCCACCGCTTATTCCTATCATTGCTCCATTATATCCATAATCTCTTATCTTTTCTTTTATAAACTGTTCTATTTCTTTTATCATAATATCGCCCCTATATAATTATATCGCATGTTACAAAAAAATATTCTATATACTATAATATGTTATAATTAAATAAATTATAATAAGAAGGTGATATTATGAGCATGCTTGATGTTGTTGGTCCTGTAATGGTTGGTCCGTCAAGTTCTCATACTCTTGGAGCATTAAAAATTGCAAGATTTGCATATAAACTTATTGAAGGAATACCAGAAGAAGTAGAATTTTATTTACATGGTTCCTTTGCAAAAACTTATTTGGGACATGGTACAGACAGAGCTTTAATTGCTGGTATTTTGGGATTAAGAGAATACGATTATGATATAAAAAATGCATATAATTTGGCAAAAAATTATAATCTAAAATTTTCTTTTATAGAAACAGATCTTGGTGATGTTAATCCCAATACCGTGCTTATTAGATTAAAAAAAGATAATAAAATAAATGAAGTACAAGGAGCATCTATTGGAGGAGGGGCTATAAAAATAACAAAAATAAATGGTGTAGATTGTGATTTATCAGGTGATTATAATACATTAATTATAGTCAACAAAGATATAAAAGGAGCATTAGAAAACATTTTAAGAATTATTAGTGTTAATGTTGCAAATTTATATTTAAAAAGAACCAATATTCTTGAAGGTAGAGCTCTGACAATTTTAGAATTAGATGAAAAACCTTCTAATTTAAATGAATTAAATAAATTAGAATGTGTAATTAAATATTTTTACGTTGGAAGTGATAATGATGACATTTGAAAATCTCTTAGAAATTTGGCGGGAGACTAATATACCTTTTGAAGAAGTTATATTAACAGAAGAAATGGTTGAAACGGGTATGGATCCTGTTATTATTAAAAATAATATGAAGAGATTAGTTGAAGTAATGATTACTGAAGCTGAAAAAAATTATGGAAAAAAACATGAAAGTTTAACTGGATTAACTGGAGAAAATGCTCCAAAATTATTAAATTACTCTCCAAAACTATTAAGTGAATTTAATTATGTTGCAACATTAACAGCTTTATCCACTGCAGAAAACAATGCTTCAATGGGAAGAATTGTTGCATGTCCAACTGCTGGTTCATGTGGAGTTGTACCTGCAATATTATATGCATTAAAAAAAGTTAAAAATGCTTCTTTTGATGATTTAGTTTCTTCATTTATAGTAGCTGGGGCAATTGGTAATGTTGTTGCAAAAAAAGCTACAATTTCAGGTGCAGCAGGAGGATGTCAAGCGGAAATCGGAACCGCTACAGCTATGGCTTCAGCTGCTTTAACATACTATTTTTCTAAAGATGCCGAAAAATGTGGTCATGCAGCATCTTTAGCTTTAAAATCATTAATGGGGCTTGTTTGTGATCCTGTCGGAGGTTTTGTAGAAATTCCATGTGTAAAAAGAAACGCATCTGCAGCAAATGTTGCCATTGCTACAGCTGAAATGGCATTGTCTGGAATCGAAAGCGTAATACCTTTTGATGAGGTTGTTGATGCAATGTATAGAGTAGGTAAAATGATGCATGAAGATTTAAGAGAAACAGGAAATGGAGGAATCGCAGTTACTCCTACAGCTAAAAAACTAGTTAATGATATTAAAAAAAGATGGATTTAATGAAAGTGGTACAATTAACTAATATGACTCTAATATTCTACTGGAGCAATATTGGTTAATTTTGATTTTTATATTCTTTTTGAAAAAAACACCCCATACTTTTATTCTTCAAGGGGTGTTTTTTTTATTGTTTCATTTTTTGGTTCAAAGTACTGGATTTTTAATTTATTTTTTGCATCATTATATCCCATTTCTATTAATTTTTCTGAATAACTCGGTGAAAAATTTAATGGAAAAGGCACTGAGTCTGATGGTCTAATAATTATTATATTCTTTTTTGTTTTTAATATTGAATATATTACCCAATCAGTAGGTAAATCTATTACAGGAAAAACTGCAATAACTTTATCATAACCATATCTATCCGCTAATAATGCTGGATATGTATTAGAAAAAACTCCGCCATCCGTATATTTTTTACCCTCTATTTCAATTGTTCCAAATAATGGATAACTTGCACTTGCAAAAATATAATCTAGCATTTTACCTTTCATTTCTTCCTTTTTTATAAAAAGAGGTTTAAAGTCGGTTATATTAAACGTTAAAATTCCAAAATCATAATTTGAATTTAGTATTAATTCTTCTGAAATTATATTTTTTAAAAATTCATATAATGGTGATGGATCTAAAATAAAAGGATTTAATTTATCTTGATGATCTTTTGTATTTAAATCATATACATCTTTATCATCTATACTTTTCCATAACTCTTCTACTTCATTTAATTTTCCCATAACAAAACCTGCACCATTTAAGGCGCCTGCTGACACTCCAAACACGCCATCAATCTTTATACTATTTTCCTCTATATATTTTAACACTCCTATTTCATATGCTCCGGCTGCTCCCCCGCCACCAAGCACTAATAATGTTTTTGAAAAAAGTGTTATTTGAAATAATATTATTAATAATATCGTTATATTTTTTATTTTATCACCCCTATGTATTGATTATATCATATGTATATTATTTATTATATTTTTTATATATCTATTAAAAATATCTATTTCATAATTAATTAAATCATTTGATTTTAAATATTGCAAATTAGTATTTTTAAATGTATGTTCTATAACCTGTACCATAAATGAATCTAAATCTTTTCTTGCAATAGTTAAACTTATTCCATTTATTGTTATTGACCCTTTTTCTGTTATAGCCCATTTTTCACTGGGTGATTTAAATCTCATCCAATAAGTATCTTGTGATTTTCTTAAAGATAAAAATGCAATTGTTCCATCAACATGCCCAGATACTATATGTCCTCCCAAAAAATCAGAAGCTCTTAATGCTCTCTCTAAATTAACATATTTATTATTATAATATTTTAAATTTGTCTTATTAATTGTTTCTTCACCTAGTGAAAAATAAAGATAATTTTCTTCAATATTTTCAACGGTTAAACACACACCATTTATAGCTATGCTTTCGCCAATACTTACATTATCAAAAGGGTTTTGTATAATAACTTTATTTTTTTTCATTTTCATTTTTCCTATTTTTTGAATTATTCCTGTAAACATTGTTTCAACTCCCAATAAATATTATCTTCTATTTTTTTCATTTTAATTGTTTTTAATTTTATAGATTTATCTATACTATCTATAGTTATATTTTTAAATGGAGATATTCCATTACCAATAATTTTTGGCGAATAAAAAATATGTAATTTATCAGCTATTTTACTTTTTAAAAATAAAGATAATACCGATGATCCACCTTCAACAAGAATACTATCTATTCCTTTTTTATATAAAATATTCATTATGTTATTAATATTTGTTTCTTTTATTATTTCTGTGTTTTGAGGAATATTTTTTATATCTCTTCCGGTAAAAATAATATTTTTCCCTTCTTCATTAAATATATTTAAGTTTTTATTTTCAAAAATCCCGTCTTTATCCAGAATTATTCTAATGGGATTTCTTCCATTTTTTATTCTACAAGTTAATTTTGGATTATCTATTATCAAAGTATTTGCTCCTATTAAAATAGAGGAGTAGTATTTTCTAAGTTTATGAGTTAAATTTCTAGATTTTTCATTTGATATCCATTTTGAATCAAAAGTATTTGTTGCTATATATCCATCTAAAGTCATGGCAAATTTTAAAGCTATATATGGTCTTTTTTTAGTTATATATGTAATAAATATTTCATTTAACTCTTTTATTTTTTCTTCTAATATTCCATATTCAACTTTTATACCAGCATCTTTTAAAATTTTTTTACCATTTCCATTTACTAAAGGATTTGGATCTAACATTCCAATAATAACTTTTTTAAAACCTTCTCTAATTAATCTATATGCACATGGCGGAGTTTTACCATAATGAGAACACGGTTCGAGAGTTACGTACATTGTTGCCCCTTTTATATTAATATTCTTTCTTTTAGCTTTTTCTATTGCTACAATTTCAGCGTGTCTTCCACCATAATACTCATGATATCCTTTTGAAATTATTTTTCCTTTTTTTACAATAACAGCGCCTACTAAAGGATTCGGATTTACTTTCCCAATACCTTTTTTTGCTTCATTTATGGCAATTTGCATAAAATATTCATGATTCATGATATCCTTCCTTTAATTTCTTATTTAAATTTGCCATTTCTATTGCTGCCATTGCTGCTTCAAATCCTTTATTTCCAGCCTTTGCACCTGATCTATCTATACTTTGCTCCAATGTTTCAGAAGTGATTACTCCAAATGTTATCGGAATATCTGATTCTAGATTTATTTGAGCAATCCCTTTTGAAACTTCATTAGCAACTACTTCAAAATGATATGTTTCTCCTCTTATTACTACTCCTAATGCTATTATGGCGTCATAATCTTTTTTTATCAATTTTTTAGTTATAAACGGAATTTCGAATGCTCCAGGAACTTTAAGAATATCTATATTATTTTCATCAACATTATGCCTCTTTAATGCATCTAATGCGCCCTCTAATAATTTTTCTGAGAAAAAAGAATTAAATCTTGATACTACAATACCAAATTTAAGCCCTTTACCATCGTATATTCCTTCAATAATTTTCATATTATTCCCTCCTATATTTTAATATTGTGATTCATTTTTTCTTTTTTTATTTTTAAATAAAATTTATTTTCTAATGTAATTTCTCCTTGATGTTCTTCATACTTTATAACTTGTATTCCATACTTTCTTAATTGATTAACCTTATCTGGATTATTTGTCATAAGTATAATTTTTTGTATATTTAATGATTTTAAAATTTGTGCAGCTATAGCATAATCCCTATTATCTATAGGCATTCCAATCTCCAAATTAGCCTGTACTGTATCAAATCCTTTATCTTGTAATTCATATGCTTTAATTTTATTTGTAATACCTATATCTCTTCCTTCTTGTCTTAAATATATTATCATTCCGCTTCCAATGTCATTTATTTTTTTCATTGCCCTATGCAGTTGGCTTCCGCAATCACATTTTTTTGAAGTTAATACATCTCCAGTTACACATTCAGAATGAATTCTTATTAATACCGGTTCTTTTTTTAAATCCCCTTTATATATAGCAAAATGTTCTTTTCCATCTAAATTGTTTTCAAACCCTATTATATTAAAGTCTCCGTATTTTGTAGGTAACTTAGCTTTTGATACAGGTTTTACAAAGAGTTTCTCAATAATAACCTTATTATATATATCCTCTATATTTATTAATGGTATTTTATATTTTTTAGATAATTCTTGTATAAATTTATAATTATGCGAATTTCCATTTTCGTCTAATATTTCAATTAATATAGAAAATGGTTTTAAATTCAATAATTTCATTAACTCTACTGATGCTTCTGTATGCCCTTTACGATTATTAATACCTATGCTTCCTAATAATTGTACATGTCCCGGATATTTAAAATCGGTAATATCTAAATTATTAGAAAATTCTTTAATAGTTTTTGCTCTTTCTTTAGCAGATATACCTGTTTTTGTATCTTTATAATCAATAGTAATAAAATAATTGGTATTTAATTTATCATAATTATTAGACGGTAATTTAAAAAAACCTTTATTTATTAAGTATTTTTCCTCTGCAGCTAAACATAATAGCCCCTTTCCTTTTGAAATAAAAAAATTAATTATTTCCTCATTTGCCATTTGGGCAGGAAAAACGAAATCTGCTTCTATCTCTTTTTTTTCATCCCAAATAATTACAGGTTTGTTCAAATTAAAAGTTTCTAAAATATAGTCCATAATAATACCTCCTAAAAATAAAATTGCCCTGGATTTCTCCAGGGCAATTATTTATCTAATAAAATAAATACACTTATTCCAATATTTTTCTCCTCCCATCCAGACTTTAACTGTCGGCTCTGGAATTTCACCAGATCAACCTTAAATAAGGTTCGCGGGCTATAACCGCCGGTCGGGAATTTCACCCTGCCCCGGAGAATATTTACTTTTATAATATTATATCATATTTTCTTTATTATTTCTCGTTTTTTAAAAAATTAGGCAATAATATCAATGTAAACATTGATGCACTAATCATTCCTACCCACATTATAATTGATAGATTTGTGTGGAATGTAAATGGTGAAAAATTTAAAACGGATAATCCAAGGGCTAATCCTATAGCATTAGCTAATATTGGTTTTTGAACTACATTAAATGTTTCTTCAATTGGATTTTCACTTCTGGTTTTATAATACTTATATGTTCCTATCATATGAATTGCATAATCAACACCAACACCTATTGTAATGTTAGCCATTAATGCACTTTGTATATTTAATGGAATTTTAAATAATGTCATTGCACCAAACTCTACAATAAGAGCACCAAATAGTGGTAATATTCCATAAAATGATATTTTTATATTTCGTATCATAATAAATATTGAGATAAATACAAGAATTAAACTAATAATAATACTTTTTAATTGACTATTTAAAACAGTTGTATTCATTTCATTAAATACATATGGCATACCCGATACCTTTATATCAGTAAAAAGTCCTGTATTTTTTAAATTATCAACTTTTTTTTGTACTTCTTCTAATGTATTTTGTGAATTAGTTGTAATTATTCCTAAAAAGCTTTTTCCCTTAACTAAATCAAATAATGGTACTGATGGATTATTTTTTATTGCATTTTTTATTATTAATACTTGAATTGAATTTGGATAAGCTTTAAAGTTGAAAAATTCTTTACCCATAATCTCTAAAAATAGCTGTGGATAATTAAACATTGAAACATTTAATTCTTTTTCTAATTTTTTCATTTCTTCTAAATAAACCTTATCTAAAGGATCTTTTATAGTTTGAAAATCAACCATAATTGGAATATTAAAGTCAAATATTGTTGTTAATTTTTCATAATCTTTTCTAACTTTAGTATAATTTTTAAACATACTTATTTGATCAAATTTTATTGTTATTGACGGTATTAATAATGCAAATATTAAAATTATTATTATATATGTAAATACGCCTTTTTTATTCCAAAGACTTTTTACAAAAGATGCATCAAACATATGAGCTCTTTTTCTTTCTAATTTAACATTACCTGCTATAATTACAGGCAATACATATAATGTTGCTATTCCAGCAAACCCAATACCAAATGAAGTCCAAATTCCCATTTCCCTCATCATGTTTGAATTTATAAAAATCATAGAAATAAATCCTATTATTGTTGTAATAGTTGTCATTATCATTGCTATACCTGTACTTTTTAATGTTTCAACAACTGCTTTTTTCCTATCAAGTCCTTTTTCTATATATTCTATATAATGAGTTAAAAAGTGCATACCATCAGCACTACCCATTATTATAGTAAATATTGGAACCAATACGCTAGCAATACTTAATTCTCTACCAGACCATCCCATTAATCCCAAAGTCCATAATGCACCTAACCCAGCAGGTATAACAGAAAATAGTGCTAATTTTTTTGATCCTAACTGTAGAGAAAAAATTATTAACATTGTCAAGAATGCAAATGGAGGTAAAAATATTACTATACTTAATAAATAATCAAATAGTTTTTTTGTAAAGAACAATGTACCCCCACTATAATGAGTAACTGCCATTAATTTTTCTTCAATTTGATCTACAACTTTAAAATCTTCACTTTTCAATGGAATTGTAAGTAAAGAATAGTATTTACCATCCTTTTCTTTAAAAAATTTATCTTTAAACAATGATATTTGAGAAATTTTATTTAAAAAATTTTCATTGATATCTTCTGGATTTTTAATATTATATCCTGGAAATGATTGTGGGTATAAACTTGATATAAAATTTATTCCTTCTATGCTTTCTAAATCTCTTTGCAAAGACCATAATTTTCTGTATAATTCTAAATCTTCTAAAGGATTGTTTTCTGTTTCTAACATTACAATTAATTGATCTGATAAATCATATTTTTTTTCTATTATTGAATAACTATCTAAATATTCTGAATCCGCAGGCAAAAAAGTTTTTAAATCCACATTAAGTCTAATTTGAAATAAACCTATTAATGCAGTGATATTAATTAATGCTAATAATATCAATAGTTTTTTTCTGTTTTTAAATATAATTTCTACATATCTTTCCATTAACTCATCTCCTTACTTCTTTAATTTTTTTAATGCTCCGTATAAATAAATATCTGCTATATAATCTGGATAAATTTCATAGAATTCATCATTAAATTTTGCTCCTGTAATTTGTGTAGCTATATCTTTTAATAAAAAGTGTGAAAAAATCATACCGCTTAATGCTGGACCTATTATTTCATACTTAATTTCTCCATTAAATCCTTTGAATTCATCTAAAAATATCTTTTTTAATATTATATTTTTCATTTTTTCTGCCCTATATTCTATTAATTCAGTGTTATCATCTGGAATCTGAGTCATTATTATTTTAAACATTTTTTCGTTTTTTCTTAATGCATATACTAAAGATTTTATACCCATTCTTATTCTTTCCTCAAATTCCTGTTCTTCAACATTAGATAAATATACTTCCATTTGAGAAAAAAATAATTCCATAATTTCTTTTAATATACCGTTTTTTGATCCAAAGTAATAATTTATCATAGACGGGCTAACTTCAGCTTTTTTTGCTATTTCTCTAACTCCAGTTGCTTCAAAACCTTTTCTATAAAATAGTTCTATAGATGCATTTAATATTTTTTCTTTTAAAATAATATCACCCCTTAAAACGAACGTTCGATCTATTTTATTATAACTCTTTTAATTTATTTTGTCAACAAAATAAGAGGCCCAAAGGCCTCTATAATTTAGATAAATTTGAAATAAACTCAGAAAGAACTTCTAATTGTAAATTTACAAGTGTCATATCTTTCTCTTCTTTTAATTTTAATAATATGCATGTATTTTCATCAATTGTGGTTAATTCAAAATATTCTCCAGATATTTCATTAAATTTAATAAAATTAATACCATCTTTTCTATACATATCTTTTATAGAAATTTCTCTAATAATTGAATTTTCATACCCTACATAATTTATTATCTTAAACTTATCTTTTTTCATTTCAATAATTAATGCCTTTTCAATAAAAGGAACATTAAATACTATATACCTTAATATCTCATCTGAATACATTATTTTTCTGCCATTATTTAAAAATAATATTATTAAATTTAATAATACATTCTTAAAATTCTTTATTCTAGAAAAAAATTCTTCCTTTAATTTAATAATTTTTTCCCTTTCTATATTAGCATTTTTTATATATTCTTTTATTTCTTCATTTTTTATTTTAAATTTAATAAATATATAAGCTATATTGGCAAATATTTTTATTACTTCTTTGGATTTATCTGAAAAAACTTTTTCGCTTTTTTCTGAAATATCTAATGAAAAAATTAAATAATTTTTATCTTGTAATTTTAATGTATAAACTATTGATTCTTTAATAGGTTTTAATGATTTTAATAATAAATTATATTCATATTCAGAAAAATAATTTTTCATTTTATAAATTACATTACCTTCTATTATATTTCCATTAATTCTTTCTAATTCTTTAATATCTAAATTTTTAAGAAAATGAGCTGTTTTAGTTAGTTTTTTTACGTCATGTCCAACTGCAGCTAACCAATTTAATACCTTTTTATCTGGAAAAATTAATATTAATGAAGCATAGTCTGCTTCATTAGTAAAATCTAATGCTAAAAGTAATACTTTTTCAAAAAAAGCATCTATATCTTCCACATGATCATATGTATCTTCTAATAATTTTACTAATTCGGGCAACTTATTTAAGTGAATTTCAGACATTTTAATCACCAATTTAGATAATTTATGTATAAATATTATATCATATTTTAAATATTTTGTAAACCTTTCGACATATATTAATAATACCGCTTCTAATGAAGCGGTATTATTCTGCTTTTAAAGATGCTAATGCTAATGATGCTAATTTGGATTCAGCAGTATCTGCTCTTGAAACTATTACAATTGGTGCTTTTGCACCTAGTACAAGACCCGCTATTTTTCCATTAGCTAAATATATTGCAGACTTACCCAGTACATTACCCGCATGTATATCTGGAACTACTAATATATCGGCATGACCTGCTACATCACTATCTATTTTTTTAATTTTTGCAGCCATTTCACTTAATGCATTATCCAAAGCTAAAGGTCCATCAACAGTACATCCCTTTATTTGACCTCTTTTATTCATTTGAGTTATTATCGCTGCATCTAATGTTTCTGGCATATCTGGATTTACTACTTCAACAGCAGCTAATAATGCAACTTTAGGGTTATCTATTCCCATTGAATGGGCTAATTCTACTGCATTATTTATAATAGCTACTTTTTGATCTAATGTTGGTTTTATTATCATACCACCATCTGTAACTAATTTTAATGATTCTAATGCCTCTGTTTCTATAATTGCAACATGGCTCAATACACTACCAGTTCTTAAACCCCATTCCTTGTTTAAAACTGCTTTTAACAATTTTGATGTTTTAATAAGCCCTTTCATTACTATATCTGCTGCACCAGAAGAAACTAGTCTAACTCCTTGTTCTGCTGCTTCTTCTTCTGTTTTTGCATCAATAATATCAAATTCTCTTCCTAATTCTTTTAAATTCTCTTCTATAATATCTTTATTACCTACTAAAACCGGTTCTACAAAACCTTCATCATATGCCGCCGCAACAGCTTTTAATGCTTCTTTATCTTCCGCACCTACTACTACTACTCTCTTTTTACTTACAGTTTTTGCTTTTTCTATTACTTCTCTTAATGTTTTCAATTTAATTCCCCCTTTACATATCTCCAATATATAAATTAATGTTTTCTATACTTGGACCTAATTTAGTGGCACTATCTGTAATTACATAACTACTAATATCTGTTGATTCTATTGTTACCCCGGAATATAATACCGCAATCTCTAAATCTTTTAAAGGTAATTTGATCTTATTAAAAATAAACTTTCCATCTTTATTGGTTAATGTAGAATATAATAATTCAGATGAATCTTTCGTTATAATAGCTACTGGTCTATATACTTTAGGGTTTTTATTTTCTTCATTATCATATACATATCCCGTTATTGTCCTATAATCAGCTGTAGTATCTGCTACCATCCATGTTCTAAAATTAGGATTAAATTTATCATTACTTAATGAAGTTGCTAAATCTAAATCAATTATAACATTATAATCTCTTCCAATATTAAAATTTGATGATAATTCCAATTCTATTTCTGTTGAATCAGAAGTTATTTCTTTATTCCCTAAATCAATAGTTGAATCAAGAGTTATCATTATTTTTGAATTTTTAAATATATTTTCATCAATAACTTTTATATTTTTTAATTCACTTAAAACACCAGCTAGTGATAGAAAATCTACCTCTTTATTTTCTAATAATATTATATTTGTAGAATCACTAGAAAATTCTATTTCTTTTACCAATATTTCCGCTTTAGCTATATCAGTGTTTGGCGAATCTGTTAAATAAAAGGTTATTTTAGAATAATCTTTAGCCGTATTTGAATTAAAACAGCTATTCAATATTAATATTAATATTAATATTATAACCAATTTATTTATTATTTTTTTCATTTTACACCTCCTTAATTTTAAACACTACTATTTTTGTCTCATTTATTCCTTCAATATGAAATTCTTCTTCTACCCTTATAATAGGAATATCAAATAAATCTATAAATTCATCTACAAAACTAATAGGGAAATCTATGAAATTTGTTTTGTAATGCATTGGAATTATTATTTTGGGTTTTAATATATCTACTATTTCCTTTGCTTGTTTTGCATCAATAGTATAATATCCACCTACAGGAATCATTATTATATCAATGTCTTCTAATTCTTTTAATGTATCTTTATCTGGAATATGACCTAAATCGCCACAATGAGCTAATTTTATACCGTCTGAAAATTCAAATTTAAATATAATATTTTCTCCTCTTTCATGACCATGTGTTTTATCATGGTATGTTTTAAGTCCTGTTATTTCGAGATTATTTAATATATGATTTCCAGGTGTATTAATTAGTACAAATTTATTTTTAAATAAATGATGTGCATTATGATCAAAATGTTGATGGCTTTCTGTTATAATGTCTGGTTGATAATTTGGTATAGGATAACCCACATTTTTATTAAACGGATCCATTAATATTTTTATACCATTTTCCACCCCAAAACACGAATGACCAAACCATTTAATTATCATCACTTCACCCCCCATATAAATTATATTAAACTAAATATAATAGCGAGAAATAATATTAAAACGATTATTACATTTGCATACTTGTTATATATAGTTTGCTTCGTTTCTAAAGGAATATAATAATTTTGACTTGCATATGTTTTAATTGGTAATGTGTCTACTATTCTTCCATATTTATCAATAACACCTGTTATACCAGTATTTGATACTTGTACAAATGTTCTCCTATTTTCTGCTGCTCTAAATACACTTTTTGAAAAATGCTGAATTAATGCTGTTTTATGACTAAACCATCCATCATTTGTTATTGCTATTAAGAACTGTGCTCCATTTTTTACAAAATTTCTGGAAACTTCTGGAAAATATGTTTCAAAACATATTTGAACACTAAATTTATTATCTAATACAGTATATTCGTTTCCCTGTGTGTAGTAATTTACTAATTTAAAGAATGAAAAAATTTTGAATATATTTTCATATGGTAAAAATTCCGCAAATGGCATTAATTTTATTTTATTATATATCTTTTCAATTTCGCCATTTTTATTTAAATATATTGCACTATTATAATATTCTTTTTTTTCAAGATCAACTGTTGGAAATCCAATTATCCAATTTTTTTCTGATAATTTTACAGCCTCTTGAATTATTCTAAATATCTCTGTATCTCTAATATCTCTAATAAACACAGCTTCTGGTAATATTAATAAATCTGTATTATCATTATTTTCTTGTAAATAATTAGAAATTTCTACATATGAACTCCATGTGTTATCTGAATATTTTACTTCTTGAGGAACATTTGTTTGAAAAACGCTAACTTTCATAGCATTATCATTTGTTTTTACAAATGGCAATTTCTCAGCTATTGTGAAATTAATTAAGTATATAATACCTATAATAACAATAGCATATTTTCTTTTTTCTCTAGTAAATGCTAGTATTGAATTAACTATTAATATTAAAATACTTAAACCTATTGTTCCTGTAAAAGGTAATATTTGTAATAATCCTGTATGTAAATATAATGCGTCTGACAAGTTACCTCCAGTAAAGGCTAAATCTCCAAATTGTTTTAAAATTTCTGCTGATGCGTATGAAAATGTAGAAAATAATACTAATGATTTCAAATTTATTACTCTAGATTTTCTAAAGTATAATTCTCCCAAAAGCCATATTATATAATATGGAATTGTTAAAATAAGTATCATTAAAAGGAAGGATAAAATACCTATATACCCAGGAAAAGAATTTATTACTTCCGGAATGTTTTTTGATAATACTGGTATTTCCCACCATAACGTGGTAAACATTAATGAATATGCATATAGAAAAACCTTTAATAACCTTTCAAATGTTCCTTTTGACTTTGAAAATGAATACAAAAACGGAGCAACAGAAAACCAGATTAAAAATGAAAAAAGATTTCCAGGCATAGCAAGACCTGTTAAAATACCAGAAAATATTGGTAATATATAATTCAATTTATCACTCCCCGATATACTTAAAATCTATTGCATGAAAGGTTGATAATCTTTCATTTTTTGATTTTTTCCACACCACTTTAATTGGTGCAGCAAATTCCGGCTGTAATTTACCTTTTTCTACCCAATACCTTGATTCTTCATTTCCGTATATTCCTGGATTAACGCTTACTACTAATTCAATAGGTCTGTCTATAATATGTACTTCATCTATACTACTTTCACTTTCTAGTATTTCTATTATTTCATCATATATTTCTTTTGGTGGATATGGCTTTATGTTTATTAAAGCTATATTCTTTGATAATGGTCCTATTATTTTTACATTAGCAATTTCCCTTTTATAATCATATCTATCTAAAACATCATGAATTATCTCATTTGCAAAAGATACTGCTCTTCCATGATAATCCATATTAACTAATAATTTTAATAGATGCTTTAATTTGCATCCTTCCCTATGTGCGTTTTCGCCAACTTTTCTAATATTTAAATTATATTTTTTTACTATCGCTCTTAATTCATCCTTAGTTAAACCTATTATTGGAGAATATAGGTTATTCATTACTTTTATACAGGTTTTTCCCCATGAATCAGATTGATTTGCACCTGTTGCTACTAAATTATCCTTTGCTACACTTTTAACTCCTTCCATTTTTAATGTTTTTGTACATTGATTACAATTAGGACCTTTTTTCATAATTTCATATTGTGCTTGATGTTTATCAGCAAATTCTATTTCAAGACCTAATTCATCTGCTGTTTTTAATACTGCTTCTATGCTTTTTGAGTATGCAAAGGGACCAAATAATACATTTACTAATTTTACCTTTTCTGGCCCTAATGCTTCTTTTGCTAAAAATGCAGCTATTGTACTGTCCATACCTCCAGAAAAAGCTATATATAATATATTATCTCCTACTATACTTTTTATTTCCGCTTTTATTTGTTCTATTTTTAAGTTTAAACTTCCATCCAATGTATTAATATCTCATCACTCCTTATCTCTAATTCTGCGTATTTACCCTCACAAAAAGCCCCTGGATTAATACATCTAACCCCATTAATTAAACTATCGTCTTTTCTATGAGAATGTCCATATAATAATATATCTATTTTTTCAAATCTTTTTACTAATTTAGTTGGATCACCCCAACCTTCCTGATGCCCGTGAATCATTCCAATTTCAAAATTCCCTAACCTGATTATCCTTTTTTCGGGTAATGTGAATTTTACTTCATAATCATCCATATTACCATAAACTCCATAAAATATGGGTTTTTGTGATTTAAAATAATACAGCAAATTTTCCTCTACAAAATCACCCATTGCTAATATATAATCATATTTATCAAAATCTATTTTTTCTAAATATTCATATTTACTTCTTGTTGGTATATGAATATCTGATATTAAAAGGCATTTCATTTTATCACCTCAATTTATTATACCAAATATTTTTTAATATTTTTATACAAAATTAAAAATCTAATTTCCAAAAAATTTTTATTATACCTCTTGATTAAAATAAAAATTTAAAGTATAATATACTTTGAGACGCACCTGTAGCTCAATTGGATAGAGCGTCGGACTTCGGATCCGCAGGTTGGGGGTTCAACTCCCTCCAGGTGCGCCAATTCCACCAATATATGTAGAAATAGTAGTAAAAAAAGGGAGGTAAGATCTATGGCAGAAGTAGAAGTATTGAAAGTTGCTGCAAATTCAAAACCTGTTGCTATCGCAGGAGCATTAGCTGCAATTATTAGGGAAAAGGGGAAAGCAGAAATTCAAGCTATTGGGGCAGGAGCTGTAAATCAAGCTGTTAAGGCAGTTGCTATCGCTAGAGGATACGTTGCTCCAAGTGGAATTGATTTAGTATGTATTCCAGCTTTTGTAGATGTTAAAATCGAAAGCGAAGAAAGAACAGCTATTAAATTTGTAGTTCAACCAAGAGCATAATAAAAAGGGCGAAATCGCCCTTTTTATTTTTATATTGCATTTTCTTCGTATAAGAATTTAGTTATTTTTGTTATTGTTTCAAACACTTCATTTTCTTCTTTTTCTATGTTTGTATCTCTTGAAATTGTTAATAAATATTTTAGAGAACCATTTTTAAAATATGGCACTATATATTTAATATAAAATACATCATAATATGCTTTTTGTTCTTCTGTAAACTTAAATACTGTGCAATTTTGTCCTTTATTGAGTACATCTAACATATGGTCAAAAAATTCTAACTCTTCAGGAATATTTAAACTTCCAAATTTCATTATTAACTTTAAATCTTCATATGAATATAATCCTACAGTAGAGAAAAACATTTCCGATATACTGCTTAATAAGGTCTCTAAAAAATCTTCTTCTTTCATTTTTTTCCCTAATGTTTTTACTATATTTTCTATACCTGATAATTGATATGATAATCTATCTATAATGCTCTCAAGTCTATATTTTTCAAATAATTCTTCTTCTTTTTCAAATAATAGACCTAGATATTTTATTAAAATACTATCTTGTAAATTTCCATCAAACAATATATATGTATTAAATGGGAACTTTAATACTTTAACATTATTTAATTTCACCAATAATTCTTCTAAAGTATCATAAGCTAACTTTTCAGGGATATATCCTTTAGAATCTAATACAACCCATTGATTTCCTTCGGATCTAACAATAATAACTTTCTCACTTTTAGACTCTTCTTTAATTAAATCCCCCAATAGGTTATAAAAAGATGGTGTTCCTAAATATGCAGCCAATTGAAAAATTAAATATTTATTTTCCATTTATAATCCCCCTTTAAATATTAATTCCATCAAAATTATCGTATAAAATATTAATAAAACTACTTATATTATTTACCTTTTCTAAAATCTCTTTTGTATTAATTAAGAAACTTTGTATAGAAGCACTAATTTCTTGAGCGGTTGCAGCACTTTCTTCTGATATTGCTAATAAACTTTCAATATTTTGTGTAGTGCTTTCCAAATTCTTTTCTTCATTCTCTAATCTTTCAATTAAATCATTTATTTCTAAAGCTATATTAGATATTTCATCACTAGCTTTTTTATTATCTTGAGAATTTTTATTTAGTTCTTCTGATTGTTTTTTCATTTCTTCAAATTCTGTTGATATTTGTTTTGTTAAGCCACCTATACCTTGAGTTACTGAATTTAAGAATTCTGAAATATTATTAGCAGATTTTTTTGATTCTTCTGCTAATTTTCTTATTTCATCTGCAACAACAGCAAAACCTTTACCTGCATCTCCAGCTCTTGCTGCTTCAATAGCAGCATTCAATGCTAAAAGATTCGTTTGTTCTGCTATGCTCATTACTGTTTCTACAATTTCCCTTATTTGTTCAGCTTCTTTTTGTAATTCATTTGCTGATTTTACTAAAACATTAAATCTATTACTCATTTCTAAAATTCCTGAAGAAGATTTTTCAACATTCTTAGAAGATTCTGTTATCATTTTCACTGAATTGTTCAATGATTTAACCATTTGTCTTTCCTTGCTTACTATTTCTGATAAGATTTCTACATTGGAATTAATAGCTTCTGATACCATTTCTGTATCAGAGCTAATCTGCATAGATGTATCAGCAACTTGTTGGGCTAATTCTCTCATTGTATCAATTAATTCAATAGAATTTTCTGCTGATTGACTCATTTCTTTTACAGAACTTTCTATTTCTTGAAAATCACCAGTAACTCCCATTAGAATTTCTCTCATTGTATCATTTAGTTCTAAAAAATTATCAGTAATATCTATAATTTCTTTTGCGCCTTTTACTTTAACAGGATAATCAAAGTTTTTCTTCTTATAATTATCTATTATTTCATTAATTATTTTTTGTCCTTTCCTATAATCCAATATACCCATATATGATAACAAAGAAAAAATTATACCCGTAACTAATGCAGCTATTAAATTATTTTCTATATAATTAAAAGACAACCACGAAATTAAAAATACTACTATTGGCATTAATATAGTAAAAACAGCTTGCATAGATTTAAATAATCCTAATGAAAATAAATTAAATATAGGCATTTTTTCTACTTTTACATATGGTTTTTCTGATTTGATTCTTACTTTTAAATAATTTAATCCATCTTCATTACCTTTATCTAAAATTTCAACATCTATTTTTTCGTTAAAGTAGTCTGAAACACCTTGAATTAATCCTAGGAAATAATCTGAAAACTCTCTTTTAGATTTATATGTTAAAAAAGCTTCTTTAGAATTTATTGGTTCATATATTATTCTAGGTGGAATTAAACCTTTTAATCTTCTAGTTAATAATAAATGTGTCATATCCATTGCAGCTAAAAAAGATAATGCTCCATCTTTTTTAAAGAAAAATGGATACCATTTTGAAAATGTATTTATATTTTCTCTACCAGTTTTTTTCATTAATTCTGATCTTGTAATATTTAATTCTTCGGATATTTCTTTTATTATTTTTTCTAATAATACTTCATCAAAGTTTTCTAACGGAGAACTCATTTCTTTTGTATTTACTCCGTTTTTACTTATTATTTCTTCAATTTTTTCTTCTCCAAATATTTTTTTCCATGTATTTATCCATGTAAATACTAGCATTTTTTTCAAAATATCACCTTCCATTATATGTTATAATATTATTGTTCGGGGAGTAGCGCAGGTGGTAGCGCATCAAATTCGGGATTTGAGGGTCGCCGGTTCAAATCCGGTCTCCCCGACCATATTTATCTTTTATAACCTGTTATATTTCTTAAAAAATCATGTCTTTTCTTTTTATCTTCTTCGCTTTCTACACCTAATGGTGTTTGGCCATCAATAACCCCAATTACTCCTCTACCTAAATCAGTTTCGGCTACTAATACTTGTAATGGATTGGCCGTTGCTGCAAAAATATTTACTATCTCTTGCACTTGTTTTAATCTAGATAATATATTTATAGGATACCCATTTCTAATTACTAATACAAAGAAATGACCTGCACCTACATTTTTCGCATTTTCAATTGCTACATTTATTAATTCTTCATCATTTCCATCATATCTAATTAATCTTGGACCACTTGCTTCATTAAAAGCTATTCCAAATTTCATACCGGGCACTGTAGTTACTACTGTTTCATATATATCTTCAACTGTTTTTATAAAATGTGATTGACCAACTATTACATTACAATCTGATGGAAATTTAATATCAACTGCTTTTATATCCATCAATTTCACCTCCATTTATTTTATCCCATATTTTTCTTATTTCATCATTATATTTTTCAAAAACTTCTAATATCTTGGGATTAAAATGTTCCGGTTTTACTCTATCATCTCCACTTGTTATTATTTTTAATGCTAATTCATGAGTAAATTCCTCTTTATATGATCTTTTTGATCTTAAAGCATCATATATATCTACAATTTTAACTATAGCTGCCTCAATAGGTATTTGATCTCCTTTTAATCCAAATGGATATCCGCTACCATCAAAATTTTCATGATGATATAATGCGATATTTAATGCTAGCTCAAAATAATTATCGTTATCTAATAATTTTTTTGCATATATTGTATGTTTTTTCATTTCTTCCCATTCCTCAGAAGTTAATTTCCCCTCTTTGTTTAAGATTTTATTAGGAACATATATTTTACCTATATCATGCAAAGGAGCAAATTTTTTAATTTTTTCTACTTCTTTTTCGCCATATCCAATTTTTTTAGCTAAAAATGATGATATTTCACCAACCCTATATATATGTTTCCCTGTAATGTCATCATAGCCTTCTGCAACAGAAGCTAATTTCTCTGCAAATTTAAAATATATATCCTGAATTTTATCTAATTCTAATTTCTTTTCGAAAAATATTTTTGATATACTGTTAAAGGCTTTAAAAACATTTATACTATTCTCAGAAAAATCATCTTTATTTGTTTCTATAGAAATTAGAAGACTAAATTTTTCTGAATAATTAACATATGACATAGCTTTATGGAATGATTTTGTTCCTTCTTTTAATAAATTATATGTATATTCATCTAAAATATTCTTATTTATATTAAATAATTCTTTGTATGTAGTTATTTTTATACCATTATAATTCTTAAAGAATTTGCTATCTACTTCTATCTTTATTTTTTTCAATTTATTAATATCGTGACCTATTGCTGTTACATATATCCAATTATTATTCTCTAAAATAGAAATACTTCCTGTTTCAGCTTCAGGTATGGTATCAATTAGATTTTTTAATAATATCTTATAGTATTCTTCTAAACTTAAATCTTTTTCATCTATTTTAGTTATTAAGCTTATTATATTAATAAACATGTTATTAATAGATTCAAGACTATTATACATTTTCTTTATTTCATCTGTTGCTAATTTAAAATTAAAAGAAGATGCTATTATTGTACTTGTAAGAACATTAAAGCTTTCAACAATTGAATTAATTTCATATATATTACATTTATTATTTAAATATATAGTTTTATCTTTCGCATTATAATTAAAATTTTGCATTGCATTTTCAACTTTTTCTATTGGGATAATAAAATTCTTATCTATATATTTTCTTGTGAAATTATATAATAAAATATATAAAATAGATAATATTATAAGAACTGATATACCTTTTTTTATATATTTATTATTTATATGTTTAATATCATATTTATACAATAAATAAATGTCTTTATTTACTTTTTTACGAATATATAAAAATCCCATATTTTCCATTGAATATTTTCCATAATTATTATTATCATAACTGTATATAATTTCCCCATTTTCCTTTACCAAATAAATATTATTTATATCAATCTTTTTATATTTTAATAATATATCAAAAATAACATTTGATTTTAAGTCTATACCTAATATACCATTATTTACATGTTTTGAAATTGTTATTACAGGTATGGTTTTTTCCACATCTGAATATGAATATGTTATAGCAGTACCATTTTCAAGAGCTTCTATATACCATTTCTTTTCTTTAGGATTAAAATTAGTTGGAATATTTATTTGAGGATAAATAGATATATTTCCATCATCTTTTACAAAATATATATATTCTATATTATCATAAAATTTATATACACTTTCAAAATCATCTATTTCTACATTATTTAATAATCTAATTGCGTTATCAATTATAATATTTATTTCTAATACAACATTATTTAGCTCATTTTCAAGTTTGAGCTTTTCTTCTTCTATCTCTGCTTTATAACTTATTCCTATTATTATAACTATTAATATAAAAATAGTTATAGTAATATATAATCTTATGGTTTTTATAATATCTTTTATTTTTTTTGGCTTCATAATTTTCACCATTTTTTTCTTTTATTAAAATTATATCATATTTTAAATAAAAATTGGCTTCCAAAAGGAAGCCAAAAAATTATTCTTCTATTTTCTTATATACAAACCACCAGTCATATCCTTCATAATTCTTTAATCTATCCTTTGCAGAGTTTATATCTGATGCAGGAGGAACAATAACCTTATCTCCAATTAACTCATTATTTGGCCAATTTGCTGGCATGGCTGCTTTTGATTTATCTGCTAATTGAAGTGCTTTAATAGCTCTTAAAATTTCATCAAGATTTCTTCCTAATTCTGGTGGATAATAAATAATTGCTCTAACTATCCCATTAGGATCTACAATAAATACTGCTCTTACGGTATTTGTTGATGATGCGTGAATTAATCCTAATCTTTCAGCTACCTTTCCTCTATCATCTGCAATAACAGGATATTGAATTTCTACTCCCATTTTTTCTTTGATCCAGTTTATCCAACTAATATGTGAAAAAACTTGATCAATACTTAATCCTATTAATTCTGTATTTAATTTCTTAAATTCATCATATCTTTTTTGAAAACCTACAAATTCTGTTGTACAGACAGGTGTAAAATCTGCAGGATGGCTAAATAATACAAACCATTTTCCTTTAAATGCTTCTGGTAATTTCATTTTTCCTTGTGTTGTAACTACTTCTAATTCAGGGAATTTTTCACCAATTAAGGGAATTCTATTTTCCATTATCCCACCTCCATATTATATAATTTAAATTATTATATATTTGTATTTGTTACATTTTTATGATATCATAATTTTTAGACAATGTCAATAATTATATGTTAAACGTTTTTTTCGTATTATTGAAAACTAGTTATTATTGAATTTTTATTTAATGATTCTAGATTAGGTTATATGATATAATATTAATAAATAAAATATAATAATGGAGGAGATATTATGGATTTAACTGGAGGTCAAATTTTTACATATGGTGCTTTAGCTAGTTTAATTGCTGGTAGTGCAACTGCAATAGGAGCTTTGCCTATTTTCTTTTTAAAAAAACAATTATCAGAAAAACAACTTGATATGGCATTAGGATTTGCTGCAGGAGTTATGCTTGCAGCTACAATGTTTTCTTTAATTGTACCAGCTATTGACTTAGGTGGAATAACCATCACTGCAATAGGTATTATAGTTGGTGCAGTTATTTTAGAATTAATGGATACTTTTGCACCACATGAACATTTTTTAAAAGGACATGAAGGACCAGATATGGCTCTTGTAAAAAAGGTTTGGTTATTTGTTATAGCAATTACTTTACATAATTTCCCTGAAGGTATGGCTGTTGGAGTTAGTTTTGGCGGCGGAACTACAGAAATGATTAAAAATGGTATTGTTGTTGCTACTGCTATTGGAATACAAAATATTCCAGAAGGAACAGCTACTGCAGTCTCATTTTTAAAAGCCGGATATTCGAAAAAACAAGCTTTTTGGTATTCTGCCTTCTCAGGATGGGTTGAACCTCTTGGCGGTATTGTAGGTGCTGCTTTTATTGTTTTAATGAGACCAGCTTTGCCATTTTTCCTAGCATTAGCTGCAGGAGCTATGTTATATGTCATAAGTGATGAGATTATTCCTGAAACACACTCACATGGTTATGAAAGAGCTGCAACTTTTTCTTTGATTGTTGGTTTTTTGGTAATGATGATTCTTGATAACGCTTTAGGATGATAAGGAGAAACAATATGGCAAAGGAAAATTATAAGATTAAAAGACTTGGCCAAGTGTTTACTCCAGAAAACGTAGCAAAAAAAATGATTAATTTAATTAAAAATGGCAATAGAATATTAGAACCATCCTGCGGGGATGGTGTTTTTATTCGTTTGCTTAAAAACAAAAATATTATTGGAATAGAAAAGGATTTTGAAAACCCTAATTGCTTAAAAATGGATTTCTTTGATTATCCCATAACCGAAAAATTTGATACTATCATAGGAAATCCTCCTTATGTTGCTTTTAAAGATATTTTAAAAACCACAAAGAAAAAACTACCTATGGATGTATTTGATAAACGATCAAATTTATTTTTATTTTTCATCTACAAATCATTTTTACATTTGACAGATAATGGTGAAATTATATTTATTACTCCTAGAGATTTTTTTAGTTTAACCTCGGCGATAAACTTAAATAATTTACTATATGACAATGGGACAATAACTGATGTTATTGAATTCGGAGATGAAAGAATTTTTGGTTATAAATATTCTCCAAATGTTGTTATCTGGAGATATGAAAAAAATAATTTTAATAGGAAAATGAATTATAATGGTGAAGTTAAATACTTTTATAACATAGAAGGACATTATTTGTTTTTAAAAAATAAGAATTATACAGTTAAACTTAAAGATATTGCATATGTTAAAGTAGGAGGAGCAAGTGGAGCAGATAATATTTTTACACATGAAAGTGGTAATGTTGATGTTGTTTGTTCATATACTAAAAGAACTGGAAAAACAAAGAAAATGATTTTTAATATTATTAATGATCATTTGGTAAAAAATAAAAATAAACTAATGAAAAGAAAAATTAGAAAGTTCAATGAAGAAAATTGGTATAAATGGGGAAGAGATTTCTATATTTCTAATAAGCCTAGAGTATATGTAAACGCTAGAACACGAGATACTAAACCTTTCTTTCTACATGATTCTATCTATTATGATGGAAGCATTTTAGGAATATTTCCCAAAAAAATTATTGACATTGTTAAATTTAAAGATATGTTAAATAATGTAGATTGGGAAGATTTAGGGTTTGTTTGTGATGGAAGATATATTTTTAATCAAAGAAAATTAGAAAATACATTATTACCCCGTTCTTTTGAAAAATTTATATAAAAATATATTTTCTAATAATATTTTTTATTTTGATTTTAAAATTAAATATGTTATAATTAGTATAACGAATTAAATTTTAGGGGTGGTTAAAATGGAATATAGAAAACTTGGAAAAGCTGGTATTAAGGTAAGTGAATTATCTTTTGGATCTTGGCTTACATTTGGTAATCAATTAGACGCTGCAAATGTTAAAGCATGTATGAGAGAAGCTTTTAATCATGGAGTTAACTTTTTTGATAATGCTGAAGCATATGCAAATGGATTATCTGAATCATTAATGGGTATTGCTTTAAAAGAATATAGAAGAACAGATTTGGTAATTTCTACTAAGATTTTTTGGGGTGGAAATGGCCCTAATGATACAGGATTATCAAGAAAGCATATTTTAGAAGGTACTTGGGAATCATTAAAAAGATTACAACTAGATTATGTTGATTTAATTTTCTGTCACAGACCTGATCCAGAAACACCTATTGAAGAAACTGTTTTAGCTATGGATTATGTTGTGAGAAATGGTTTAGCAATGTATTGGGGAACATCTGAGTGGAGTGCTGAACAGCTTGAAGCTGCTTTTAAGGCAGCTAAAGAATTAAATTGTATTCCGCCTACTATGGAACAACCACAATATAATATGTTTGTAAGGGAAAAAGTAGAAAAAGAATTTAAACCATTATATGAAAAATATGGTCTTGGATTAACTACATGGAGTCCTTTAGCAAGCGGATTATTAACAGGGAAATATAATAATGGTATTCCTGAAGATAGTAGATTAGCTAAATTTAAAAATTTAGCACAACATATGAAAGAAAATGGATTATTTTCAGAAGGAAATTTAGAAAAAGTTAGAAAATTAAGTACTATCGCTAAAGATTTAAATATTTCTATGTCTCAACTTGCATTAGCCTGGTTATTAAAAAATCCTAATGTTTCTACTGTTATCACTGGTGCAAGTAGAGTAGAACAAGTTAGAGAAAATATGAAAGCTGTTGAAATTAAAGAAAAACTAACTGATGAAATTATGATAGAAATTGAAAAAATATTAAATAATAATCCATTAAATAATAGTAAATTATAATTAGGAGAGCTTATGCTCTCCTATTATTATCATCAAGAATTCATAATCGATATTATGAGATATGTTTTGCAAATAAATGAGAGAATGTATTTTTGAATAATTTTAATTTTTTAAGTTTAAAAGTTATTTTTAACACATGAATGAGTTTAACCCAAAATATTACTTATTCTTAAAACAACATAATAAAAAATAATTCCCGTTATTATTCTATAGTTTATTAAATAAAACCCCCTGTCTTTTGACAGGGGGGAAAATAAAAAGAGGGGCGCTACCTACTCTCGCATGGATTGCCCATACTACCATCGGCCCAGATATGCTTAACGGTCGGGTTCGGCATGGATCCGCGTGTTTCCATATCTGGTATCTGCACCCCTCAATACTCATTCACATGTGCATAGTTACTTAATAAGGTCA
>NZ_LNGH01000052.1 GCF_011057715.1 Marinitoga sp. 38H-ov | reverse complement strand
AATATGGTGTATATTAATGCTTCCCATAATGGTGTTTCAGACAGAAGCAGGTAGTCTATTGTTCCCATTACCTGCTCCTGTCATATTACACTTTTAGATGTTGTTAGAGAGAGAGTAGTATAACTCATAAATACGCTTCCAGATATGAAATATGCAAGAATATTTCCCCCATATTGTTCAATCATTGGAAAGTAATTATCCTGAGCTATGAACCTTCCCATGAATCCAAATTGTAATAATCCTAAGAATCCACTGAGTATTCCCAGTACTGCTTGTGTTTTATAACTTTTCCATATTAGTATATCTCTACCTAAAAAATATAGAAATTTTTTTATTGTTTTCATAATTTAAGAATCACACCAATCCCAGAACCCTTTATCTTCTCCTTTGCATTTAGCATTTTGTTCACATCCTTGATTACTACATTCATCACAGTTTTCTACTTTATCTTTTCCAAAGTCACAAAATGAAAATAAACTTTCTTCTCTTGGTTCATTTACGAATTCCATTTTTTCGCCTCCCATATGTTTTTTCTGTTAATAATATCATTTCTTCTAAATTATATTTTATCGGAAGACATCTTTCCCTTCCGTATTCTATTACACCATATTTTTCTGCTAATACTTTACCCAAAATACATCCTCCCATACAATATGGTAACACTTTACAACTTTTACATTCTTCATCAAATGGATCTATTGCGAGCCATATGTTTTTTCTGTAGTTTAATTTCATTTTACCATTTTCTTTTAATTCTCCAATTTCTTTTGAAATACCACCAATTTCTCCCCAACATTTATATAATTTCCCATCTGCATCTATTACTAATGAATTTATACTTGTCGCATCACATCTTGCTTGATTTATTTTTAAAAATGGATTGAAATTATAGTAATCTATCTTTTCTATTATATAATTATATAATTCACTTTCTATTTTGGCAAATTCTTTTAAGGTAAATGATTTCAATTTTTTATTATCTCCCATTTCACCCTGTCTTAAATCTATTTCCACCTTTAATCTATCTTCAGATATTTTATCTATTAATCTTTTTATACTTTCTATATTGTGTGGAAATACATTAATTCTTATTTTTACAAAAATTTCTTTTGATGCATTTTTTATATTTTCATATATTTTTTTAAATGTTCCTTTTCCATTTTTTAATAATCTTAATTTATTATGTTCTTCTTCTGTTCCATCCAGCGTTATTATTAATTTTTTTATTCCAGAATCTTTCAGTTCTTTTATGGTTATTTCATCAAGTAAATATCCATTTGTTATTATAAATGCATCATATTCCACTTTT
This sequence comes from Marinitoga sp. 38H-ov, assembly GCF_011057715.1. Taxonomy (NCBI): domain Bacteria; kingdom Thermotogati; phylum Thermotogota; class Thermotogae; order Petrotogales; family Petrotogaceae; genus Marinitoga; species Marinitoga sp. 38H-ov. The sequence goes on along the minus strand of NZ_LNGH01000052.1, from coordinate 1,468 downwards.
TCTTTTTCGCTAATCTTTTTTATTTTTTCGCTTAATTCTTTTATTTTTTCCTTTTCTAATAGTGGTTCACCACCCCAAAAAGTTACACTAAATATTTTTGGCTTTTTTTCTTCTATTTTTTCTTTTACCAGTGTTATTATTGAGTCTATTGTATTTTCCTTTATATTTCTTATCTTAAAAGGTTTTATACTTATTTCTTTTGCCTGGTTTTGATAACAATATTTACAATTAAAATTACAATTGGTTGTCATTGTCACTGTTAAATGAAAATAATCGTTTGAAAATTGAAATTTTTTATATTTTGCTATTATGTCGCTTAATTCGTCTTTATCATCTTCTATTATAAATCCACCTTTTTTAAGTATTTCTATATCCTTATCAATTTTTATTTTGCCTGATAATATTTTTTTTATTTTATCGACATTTTTCTTTTCTACTTTCAATATTGCATTGGTCATTCCATTAAAAAGAAGAAGACTACCGTCTTCTTTTTCAATTAATGTATTATACTGAGATGATTTCATTTAACCACCATCTTTTTCTCAAATTTTTTTACTCTATACCATAATTTTATAAAACTTTCTGTTTCTCTTTTTTCTTCAGGACAAGCTTTGCTTCCGTGAAGTGCAGCATTTCTACATCCACCATGACATAAAGGTAATATTTTGCATTCTTTACAATTTTTATCTTCATATCCATTATAACTATGCCATTTTAACTGTTTTTTTGTTTCTAATTTTATTTTTCCATTTTCTATTTTCCCCATTTCCATTCCTTCTTCTACTGCAACTGTACATGGATATATTTCCCCTTCTGGACCAATTACCATATTATATACATTATCAAATTCGCAATACATATCTCCATTTAATATTGGTAACATTACTTTAAATCCTCTATTTATTGCCATTTCATATAATTTTGAGAGTTTTGTAAATGAATTTTCTTTTCTGAAATCTCTGACGTGTATATGAAATTCTTCATTCCTTTCTGATGCCTGGAATATCCATCTAAAATATATTTTCATTCTTTTTTTTGGAAACTTCTCTAAATAATCAAATAATTTCTCTATTTTTTCATAATTTTCAGGACCTACATTTACTCTTATTGATATATTTGTTTCTTTTGTATTTTCAAATAACGTTTCTATTCCTTCTATTATTTTTTTAAATGTTTTTCCTCCACCAACTAATGGTCTGTATTTATCGTGTGTTTCTTCTATTCCATCAAGAGTTATCTGAACATTTTTTATTTTTAACTCATCAAATTTTGATATATCTATATAATTCAATAAACATCCATTTGATGACATTGATGAAAACAGTTCTGCTTCATTTTCATCTATTATTTTTTTATTTATATATTCAATGACTTTGAAGTTCATCAATGGTTCTCCACCAAACCAACCTATTGATATTATTTTTTTATTCTTGCTTGTGTTGATTATTTGTCATTATTTTATTTCTTT
>NZ_LNGH01000051.1 GCF_011057715.1 Marinitoga sp. 38H-ov | reverse complement strand
TAGATTTAAAAAGCTTAAGATTTGTAGAAAATAATGAAAATATATTATTTGTAGGAACCCCAGGAGTTGGCAAGACACATATCCATAGGAATAGAATGTGCAAAATATAGATATTCAACATATTTTATACACATTCAAGATTTAATGTCACACTAAAAAAAACTCACAAAGAAAACAGATTAGAAACTAGACTAAAACACTTTGCAAAATACAAAGTATTAATAATCGATGAAATTGGATATTTACCAATTGATACAGATGCATCAAATATATTCTTTCAATTAATATCTAAAAGATATGAAAGACACAGTACAATAATAATAACAAATATGCCTTTTTCAGAGTGGAGTGAAATATTTGGAATTCCCATATTAGCTCAAGCAATATTAGATAGATTATTACATCATTCTCATATTATATCAATCAAAGGTGAATCATACAGGTTGAAAGAAAAATGGAGTTTTTTGCTAATTCTTCATCAAGTTTCGTTTCTAATTCTTAATTTCTTTTTTTGTACATTTTTATTTTCCCTTTTTTTAACATTTTTGTGTTGACTTTTACATTTTATCTATAAGGAATTGAAACTTGTGTCTTCATGATCACTGTGTGTATTCTTCCTTAGTTTTTATTTTACCTATAAGGAATTGAAACTATTCCGGGTTTTTCAGAAGGCGGATTCCTGGACATAGTTTTTATCTTCCTATAAGTAATTGAAATATTCGGTTAATCAATATTACCAAAGGTTTTTAATTGTCCATAATGGAATGTAAAACTATATTATATTTCAATCATCATGCATATACTACATTGAAATATATATGGATTTTTAGATTTATTTTATAAAAAATATTGAGTTATGAAATGATAAAATACTTCTCGATAAAAAAAGATCAACTTCCAATGCTTCTTTAGTAAATCTTTAATTCACTATAAAACATAACTCATTTTCCTTTCTAAATATAATATTTAATCCAATATAAAAATCTAAAATTAAGTACTATGAATATAAAAAAAAATATGATATAATATTAATAGAATGTTATAATTTGTAATAAGTATAATATTATATATATTCTACAAATAAAAATAAATTTAAAGGGAGGAATTATTATGAAAAGTTTGAAAAGTCAGATGATTTTGATTATTATTTTAATTTCTTTGTTGCCGATGCTTGTGTTTACTGTAATTAGTTCTTATCAAAATTACAATAAAACATATGATAATATTACAAATCATTTAGAATTTTCGACTAAAAATAGAGCAACAATATTAAATACATATTTTAAACCAATCTTTGATATGGTAAATATGTTATCAACAGATGCAAATGTAAAGGGTGCGTATGAAAATAAATATGATGAAAGGACATGGATGCTTAAAGGCTTCGAAAATATTATAGAAAATTATACTGACTACGAAGCGGTTTATTTGGGATTAAAAGATAAAACAATGTTAATGAAACCAGATGCTGAATTACCTGAAGGGTATGATCCTACATCTAGACCATGGTATAAAAACGCAATATCAAGTCCTGGAAAAGTTGTTGTATCAGAACCATATGCTGATGCATCAAGCGGAGAGATATTAATAACTGTTTCAAAAACAATAACAGATGAAAGTGGTAAAATAGTTGGAGTTTTAGGTATTGATTTGTCCATAAAAAATCTAGTTGAATCATTTTTTGGAGATCAAATTTTTGAAGAAGAAGTTCCATATATTATCAATGAGAAGGGAATAACTTTAGTTCATGAAGATTCCTCAAAATGGGGAATAGATGTAAGTTCTCAAGAATTTTTTGTTCGCGCAAATTCGGATTTTGGTGTTGTAGAATATACGTATGATAAAATAACAAAATTAGCTTTTTATTATAAATTACCAGATTTAGGATGGACAGTATATAGTTCTATTCCTAAAAAAGTTATACAAAACTCTGTTTGGAAAGAGACATATTTATATATTATAATTTTTGGAATTATAATTATTGCAGCTTTTGTGATAGGTATACTTTTTGTTAATAGAAGTATTGTTAATCCAATATCTACAATGACTTCTGAAATGGAAAAAGTAGGTAAAGGAGAATTAAATGTTAAAGTAGAAGTGCAATCGAAAAATGAATTAGGAGAATTAGCAAATATAATGAACAAAACAATAGAATCATTAGCAGGACTAGTAAATAAAGTAAAAGATTCATCAGAAACATTAATAAAAACATCATCAGTAGTAACAACAGCAATAGAAAAGAATGCAAGTG
>NZ_LNGH01000050.1 GCF_011057715.1 Marinitoga sp. 38H-ov | reverse complement strand
TCTAACTAGTTAGAAGTATTTATTATATGCTTAAAAATAATTCATCCTATAATCCTATTGAATTATCTCAATCTTCTAAAAAAATGGTGTTTTTAAAGGATGATAGTAATAATCAATAATAATAATTAAGCGTTTACAATTAACAAAACAACTAAATAATTCTAATTTTTGCACCATGTGCATAATATTTGTTTTACTCTTTTTTCTATCTGTATTATTCTGAATTCTTGTTATTTTTCATCTTTGTTAATTTTCATTGTTTTTTTATTTCCCTCTTGACTTATTACCGGAGACTTTTTAAAAGTTTTTAATCTTAAAGCATTTAATAATACAGATACTGAACTAAATGACATAGCTGCAGCTGCAATCATAGGACTCAATAATGGACCAGCAAAAACATGTAATAAACCTGCTGCTATTGGTATTCCTGCGGTATTGTACCCAAATGCCCAAAATAAATTTTGCTTAATATTTCTTATTGTTGCCTTACTTAATTTTATTGCTGTAACTACATCCTCAAGATCACTTTTCATTAAAACTATATCTGCAGATTCAATTGCTACATCTGTACCAGAACCTATTGCTATACCCACATTTGCTTGTGCTAAAGCTGGTGCATCATTTACTCCATCTCCAACCATAGCAACTATATTTCCATCATTTTGTAACTTTTTTACCTCATTAGCTTTATCTTGTGGTAATACCTCGGCAAGGACTATATCTATTCCCACTTGTTTTGCTATTGCTTCAGCTGTTTTTTTATTATCTCCAGTAATCATTGCAACTTTAATTCCCATTTTATGTAGTTTCTCAATAGCTTTTGCACTAGAAGGTTTTACAGTATCCGCAACAGCTATAATTCCTTCTAATTTTCCATCAATAGCTATAAACATTGGGGTTTTACCTTCATCTGCTAATTTACTAGCTTCTTTGCTTAAAGTTATTTCTATATTTTTATCTTTCATAAGTTTTAAATTTCCTAGATAAACATTCATATTATCAATTTTTACTTCAATACCATGTCCTGGAATTGCCATAAAACTATCTACTTTTCTCAAAGTTTTTCCTTCTGCTGCTTTTACTATAGCTTCACCTAAAGGATGTTCTGAACCTTTTTCTGCTGATGCAGCTATTATTAATAATTCATCTTTAGAATATTTTCCAGATGTATAAATATCAGTAACCTTAGGTTTTCCTTCTGTAATTGTCCCAGTTTTATCAAATACAATAGTATTTATTTTATGAGTAGTTTCTAATGGTTCTCCACCTTTTATTAAAACACCATATTCAGCACCTTTACCTGTTCCTACCATTATAGCCGTAGGAGTAGCCAATCCCAATGCACATGGACAAGCTATAACTAATACTGAAATAAATATTGTTAAAGCAAATATTTGCCCAGCGCCTGATAAATACCAAGCTATCGCTGCAATTATTGCTATTGATATTACTATTGGTACAAAATATCCTGAAATAACATCAGCCATTTTTGCAATTGGTGCTTTTGAACCTTGTGCATCTTCAACTAATTTGATTATTTGAGCTAATGCTGTATCTTTTCCAACTTTAGTTGCTTTAAATTTTATACTTCCATTTTTATTAATAGAACCACCAATAACCTTATCATTTACATTTTTTTCTACTGGAATACTTTCACCTGTAAGCATTGATTCATCAACAGAAGTGTATCCTTCAATAATAATTCCATCAACAGGAATTTTTTCTCCAGGTTTAACTATTAAAATATCTCCAACCTCTACTTCATCAACTGGAATTTCTACTTCTTTTCCATCTTGAAATACTAAAGCTGTTTTTGGTTGTAAGCCCATTAACTTTTTAATTGCTTCTGAAGTTCTACCTTTTGTGACACTTTCAAGATATTTACCTAAAAGAATTAATGTAACAATAACGCCAGCAGTTTCAAAGTATAAGTCATTTGCATATTCTGTATTACCTAAATAAATTTGTATTGTTCCAAATAAACCGTATAATATTGCCGCTGAAGTACCTATTGCAATTAATGAATCCATATTTGGACTTAACTTAAATAAATTTCTAAATCCTATTGTATAAAATTTATATCCTGCTATAACTATTGGAATAACTAATAATAATTGAATTAATGCAAAATTAAAAGGATTAGTTTCTGGATTAATACTCACAGGTAAATTTAATCCTAACAAATGTCCCATTGAAATATACAGTAATGGAATAGAAAAAATTGCAGAAACTAAAAATTTTCTCCACAATGTTTTAATTTCTTTTTCTCTTCTTTCTTTTTCAAAATCAACGCTATCTTTAGAATTAACCTCTAATGGTTTATATCCTGCATTCTCAATAGCTTTTTTTATTTTTGATAATCTAGTTACATTTGGATCATATGATACAACAGCTTTTTCTGTTGCAAAATTTACATTTACCGTTATAATTCCATCAAGCTTATTAATTTCTTTTGTTATTGCATTTGCACATGATGCACATGTCATTCCTTCAATAGGTATTGTAACCGTTTTCTCTTTCATATGCTCTTCTACATCATACCCAACATCTTTAATCGCTTTTTTTATAATTTCTTCATCAACTTTTTCTGGATCAAATTTTAATGAAAGTTTTTCTGTTGCAAAATTTACATTTGCCTTTTCTATACCTTCTATTTTTCCTAATTTTTTTTCTATAGCTGTTGCACAAGAGGTGCATGTCATTCCAATAACATTTAATTCTTTTTCAATAACTTTCATAATAATTCCTCCTTTTTTTATATCCACCCCCTATACGGGGGGATTAATTGTATTATAACCCTTATAAGTTACATAATTATAAATATTATTGATATACTGTTTCTAAATATATAATGTTATATTAACTATTTTTCAATTAATTATTTTCTAGTTGACATTTTCATACTGTAATAGTATAATATTACAGTGAGGTGATATATTATGTGGTTTTATATAGATTTTCATTCACATATTCCTGTGTATGAACAAATAAAAAATAAGATAAAAGAAAAAATTGCAAAAAACGAAATAAAAGAAAATGAATATATTCCATCTATTAGAGTTTTAGCAAAAGAAATTGGAGTAAATTTAAATACTGTAGCAAGAGCATATAGAGAATTAGAACAAGAAGGAATTATTCAATCAATTAGAGGATCTGGATATGTTGTTATTGGAATAAATAAAGATGAAATGATTAATGACATAATGGAAGAATTTAAAAAAGTAGCATTATCTGCAAAAAATTTGAAAATAGAAAAAGAAAAACTGTTTGAAATTATAGGTGAAATATATGATTAATGATAAAATACATGATAAATATAAATGGAGGTGAATTATGATATTAAAAGTTGATAATTTAGTAAAAAAATATGGGGATTTAATAGCTGTAAATAATATATCTTTTGAAATTACAGATGGAGAAATTTTTGGACTATTAGGTCCAAATGGAGCTGGTAAAACCACTACATTAAAATGCATATTAGGCTTAAGAAAAAATGATTCTGGTAATATACATATTAATGGAAAAATTGCTTATTTACCAGAAAAAAAAGAGTTATACAAAAGATATACTATAGAAAAAATGATAGAAATAACTAATTCTACTACATATAATTTTTCAAAAGAAAAAGCATATAATTTAATAAACGAATTTAAATTAGATAAAAAAACAAAAATATCTAATTTATCTCATGGAATGCTAACTCAATTATATATAGCATTAACTCTTGCCCAAGATGCTGATTTATATATTTTAGATGAACCAACCTGGGGATTAGATCCTATAATGAGAAATAATATATTAGATTTAATACGGGAATTAACATACAATGGAAAAAGTGTGTTATACACTAGTCATATACTATCAGAAGTAGAAAAAATTGCAGATAGAATTGCAATAATGTCAAAAGGAATAATATTGGAAAATGATTATTTAGATGATATAAAAAAGAAGTATTCAGCTATAACATTACCAAAAAACAAAAAAATAAATGGATACCTTTGGAAAAAATTAGAAAATGAAAATGTATGGATTGTAAAAAACAAAGATGGAGAAAAAGTTACTATTGATGATATATTTGAAGCTATTGTAAAGGGGGAATGGGAATGAAAAAAGAATTATTAGACATAAAAACTAGAGCAATTAGTATTTTAATAATTATTTTAATACTGTTCTTTTCATTAGCTCCTTTTCAAAAAGCAATACTCGGAATATTAGAAGAAAATAAAGAAGTAATTGAATTATATGCAGAAAAATTTGGAGCATTAGCTGTAGTATCTCAATTAAAAGATTGGAATATATATATATTCACACAATGGTTTGGAAAAAATTTTGGCCAAATGATACCTATTTTTGCAATTATTTTAGCATTTCCCCTTTTTTCAAAAGAAATAGAAAATGGAACTATGGAATTCTTATTAGTTAGAAAATCTCGTGATTATGTATTTTATTCAAAAGTATTTTCAAGTTTAATTGTTGGTTTTAGTCTAATCATTATTGGTAGTATATTACCAATAATATACTCTTTCTTTGTTGGAAAATATTTTTTAAATGAATATGCATTAAAATATATTGTTCATGGTTTAATTACTGTATGGTTTTGGAATAATATTACAGTATTCTTTTCAATTATATTTAATGATCAGGTTAAACCAATATTATCATCTGCTGGATTATTAACAATAACCACTGCGCTTGGATTTATAAAACCATTAAAATGGTTAAATACATATAGTTATGCATTAGGTGGAAAAATATTTTCTGAAGGGAAAATAAATTTGGTATATTCAGGAAGTTTATTTGTTATTGGTGGATTTATACTATTAGCAAGTTATTATGTATTTAAAAACAAAGAAATTTAAAGGGGATGATTTTATGAAAAAATTAATTGTTATTTTAGTATTAATACTATCAATAGTTGGATTTTCAAAGTATCAAAATACAGCTATTAATTATCTAAAATATTTATACTCAAATAAATATGATAAAGCTATTGATATGAGTACAGAAATTATGAAAAAACAATTACCAGAATCAAAATTAAAACAAACATGGGAAACAATAGAAAAAGCATATGGAAAGTTTCAAGGTATGGAAAAAATAGATTTTACCAAAAATGGTGAATATGAAGTATATATAATTACATCAAATTTTGAAAAAACTAAACTATCTATAATTATTAGCGTAGATAAAAATGGTAAAATAGCAGGATTATTTTTTAATCAAGCAAAGAATTATGTATATAATAATCCAAGTTATGTAGATACTTCTAAATTCAATGAAATAGATATAACCTTAGGTGAAAAGTGGAAATTAAATGGAAAATTAACTGTACCAAACAGAAAAGAAACATTTCCTGCAATAATTTTAGTCCATGGATCTGGTCCAAATGATATGGATGAAACTATTGGGCCTAACAAACCATTTAAGGATTTAGCATATGGATTATCTTCTAATAACATTGTTGTATTAAGATATGATAAAAGAACAAAAGTATATGGAGATAAAATGAGTAAAATAACATTGAACGATGAAGTATTTGAAGATGTAAATTATGCTATTAAATATTTATCAAAATTATATTATGTTGATAAAATATATATATTAGGTCATAGTTTAGGAGGGTATTTAGCTCCATATATTGCAAAAAATAATGAAAGAATTTCTGGTATAATATTAATGGCAGCACCAGCTAGACAATTAGAAGAATTAACTATAGAACAATTGGAATATTTAAAAAAATTCGAAGATGCTGAAAATATTAAGGTTTATGATATTATAATTGAACAATTAAAAAAGACTAGAAATAATGAATTAGATAACAATGTAAATGTACTTGGAGCACCAGTATATTATTATAAAGAATTAAGAGAATATATGCCTACTAAATATTTACCTGATTTAAATATACCAATTTTAATATTACAAGGAAAAAGAGATTACCAAGTAACAAAAAAAGATTATGATATATTAAAAAAATATGCTAATAACTCTAAATTATATGATGATTTAAACCATTTATTTATTAAAGGTGATGGGGATCCAAATCCATATGAATATTATAGCGAAGGTCATGTTGATGAAAAGGTTATAAAAGATATTGTTGAATGGGTAAAAAATAATTGAAAGGGGGAATTTTTATGATAGTAACAACAACAGAAACTATTCCTGGATATGATATTGTAGAAGTTTTAGGTATAGTAGTTGGCAATACAGTACATTCAAAGCATATAGGTAGAGATATAGCTGCTGCTTTTAAAACTTTAGCTGGTGGAGAATTAAAAGGATACACTGAAATGCTTACAGAAGCAAGAAACGTTGCATATGAAAGAATGGTTGATGAAGCTGAAAAATTAGGAGCTGATGGTATTATAGGCATGAGATTTTCTAGCTCTGCAGTAATGCAAGGTGCATCTGAAATGCTTGCATATGGTACTGCTGTTAAATTAATTAAAAAATAATAATTTAATCTTTTTGTTTGAATTTGTTAATGTTTATTAATATTATGTATTATTTGTATTATAATTAATAATAATCAGAAATAATCAATTCTAATCAACTATAAACATTATTTTCTATTTTTTTATTATATGTTATTATAGCATTAAATAATAATAGAGAGTCTCCGGTAATAAGTCAAGA
>NZ_LNGH01000049.1 GCF_011057715.1 Marinitoga sp. 38H-ov | reverse complement strand
CTTCTCTAAAATACATGTATATTACTCTTCTTTTTTGGTCCATACTGATCATCCTTTCTAACTCCTCTCTCTTTATTTGAGAAGAGTATATCATTTTTTCTTCCTCAGTGGACCATTTTTCAATTTTATTCATGGGGTACTTTTAGTTTACACTATACATATCTTTTATTTTATTTATTAATTTAATTATTTTAATTTAATTTGATTTTATTATTTTAAAATATCTCACCAATTTTTTCCTCAAACTAACCCTCTTATGTCCATCTGGATCACTTTTTTAAAGTGTCCTAACATTCCTTCGTCCTATTTGAGGTATGGTGAGTTTGCTTTTTCTTTCGTTCAGGATTTTCTCCTAATGGAGGGACTCAGCATTTTCACCTATACATATACTTTTTCTGCATTATATTTTGTTTTGCTTTTTGCTAGTTTAAATATTATTCTTATCATTTTTAATCCTATTGCTATTAATGCTTGCGTTACTTTTAATGAATTCTTTTCTCTTTTCCTTAACTGTTTATATTTTATTTTCATTTCAGGATTGTGTTTTAATGTTGTTTGCGCCATTAGATATATTATCTTTCTTAATAACGGTCTTCCTCTTCTTGTTATTTGTGTTTTTCCTGTATGCTCCCCAGAACTTATTTCGTACAGATTTAATCCAGCTAATTTCCTTATTTCTTTCCAGCTTCTAAATCTGTTTATATCTCCTATTTCACCTAACATTATTGCTGTTATTATTGTTCCTATTCCTGGTACGCTTTTTATATACTCTCCTACTTCTGTTTCTTCTACTAATTTTTCTATTTCTTTTTCTAACTCTTCTATTTGACTCGTTAAAAACTCTATTTCTCCTAATAATAATCTTAATTTGATTTTCGCTCTTTTTTTCCAATCCATACTATTTGTTGATTCTTTTAATACTTTTTCTATTTCTTCTATTCCTACTTCTATTATTTCTTCTGATATTTTTTTAATAATTCTATTGATCCTTCTGAGAATATGTTTTTATATATCTTTTCATATTCTGGAAAATATTTATCCATTACTGCTATTACTATATTTTTTGCATTCTTTCTTTTATTTACTAGTTGTTCTCTTGCTGTAGTTATTACTTTCCCCATACACTCCTTCTGGTAAATATATATCAAAATATCTTCCATCCCTTATTAATCGCGCTATTACCCCTGCATCTTTCCTATCACTTTTTCCTGGTGAATTATCATCAAATTCTTTGCTTTTCTTTACATGGTATGGATTTACTCCTACTACATAATCTACTTCTTCGCTTATTTTCATTTGCCATGCTAATGCTTTCCAATAATGTCCCGATGGTTCCATTCCTAATATTACTTTCTTTAATTTGCTTTTTTCTTTTACATTTTTTATTTTTTCCTCTAGACTTTTATTCCATTTATGGTATTATTTATTTTGAAGGGTTTTATCAAGTCTATTCCACGAAAATCCATCTTCTAACACAATGTTTCCTTTTTGCTACATCTATTCCTACTATTAGTGTATCTGGTGTTATTCTCAATATTTTTTCATCAATAGATTTTTGTTTCATCCGTATCGCCTCCTGATTTTTATGATTTGTACTTATATATTATCAGGAGGCGATATTTTTTTCAACCTCTATTTTTCCTTACAGGAATTCTTTTATTTATGAGTCTGCTGGTATTGTTAGAAACAACTCTAATAATTCTGATGATTCTGCTGTTATGAAGAAAAAAATTGAATATTATGAACGTCTTCTTCTTGAAAAGGAATTGCTTATTAAAATGCAAGAAGATGAGATTGACTTTTTAGCACAACTGGAAAAAGTAACTTTTATTGGTGTTTTTTTGATTATTTTTAAATATAGAGATTTTTTCTACTTCTTTTTTACTCAATCGTTATAACATTAGTTCCAGTTCAATACCAGGTTGTTTTTTGTTAACCAGAAAGTCTTATTTTAAAGGTCATTCCTATACTGCTGACGGTAAAAAAGTTTCTGATGATTATATTAAACAATTGCTTGTTGATTTGTTATCTATTGATGACCCTTTGAATTCTGAGTTCTTTTACAAAACTCTTGGTTCTAAGAAGTTAGCTGCTATTTTTAGACACAAGTATAAATTAATCACAAAAAGATTCATAGATTAAGAAAAGAATTAAATCTTATTAGTAATTATCGTCATCATCCAAAACATCCTAAAAGAAGACCTAAAAATCACGACATTACCAGACCTAATCAATACTGGGAATCAGATATTAAATTTACCCCCACTAAATATGATGGTTATATCGCAATACTTACTATAATCGATAGTTTTGATAGGGCTGTTGTTGGTGTTTATATTGGTAATTTGCTAAAGACTTTATTTCAACTTTAAGAAAAGCTATTAAGAGGTGCTACTCCTGATAATCTCATTATTAGGACAGATAATGTCCATTTGCTAAAATTACTGCTGCTTTTATGTATGAATTAAACATTATTCATGAATTTGTTTTCAAGAATAATCATAACTCT
>NZ_LNGH01000048.1:5685-10384 GCF_011057715.1 Marinitoga sp. 38H-ov | reverse complement strand
GCAGGTATTCTATTGTTCCCATTACCTGCTCCTGTCTTATTACACTTTTAAATGTTGTTAGAGAGAGAGTAGTATAACTCATAAATACGCTTCCAGATATGAAATATGCAAGAATATTTCCCCCATATTGTTCAATCATTGGAAAGTAATTACCCTGAGCTATGAACCTTCCCATGAATCCAAATTGTAATAATCCTAAGAATCCACTGAGTATTCCCAGTACTGCTTGTGTTTTATAACTTTTCCATATTAGTATATCTCTACCTAAAAAATATAGAAATTTTTTTATTGTTTTCATAGTTTCACCAATTTAATTAAAATTTCTTTTACAAAAACCTTCACCTTTACAATTACATAAAATTATACATAAATCACACCAGTGAAAAAAACAATCAGGGCCTTTGCAAGGGCACAAGAATTCCTCTGAATATTCTTCATTTTTTTCAATCCATTTCATTATTTCACTCCCTTACTTCTAAGCAAACACCTTCGCCTTCACAATTACATTCAAAAATATGGAAAGTGTTTCTAAACCAATTAAAGAACCCTTCTAACCATTTGAACCAACAAATCTTTTCTTCTGGATTTTTTGGTTTTTCTATCCATAACATAAAAATCCCCTCCTTATTTTATTGGTATATAGAATCTTTCGAAATTCTAAAAATATTTGTTTAACAAATGTTTACTCACTTTAGAAAAGGTGCTTACCTCCTTGATGTATAATCATTTTAGTTAAATATTAATTTCATTCGGTTAATTCCGGAATAAAATTATTTCAAGAAGGTAAACAATATGAGTTACAATCCCAATCAATTTTATCTTGATTTTGTGTATGAGGAATATTTTAAATATCATTCCCCATTGACTTATATCCTGACTATTTTTGATTATATCGATTGGTCTTTAGTTCATGACATTAAAAATACTGGTGTTGGTAGAACTGGCTATTCTCCTGTTTCTATGATTAAAGCTCTTTTGTTTAAAACTATTAAAAAAATTCATTCTATTAGAGAACTCATTAATGAGCTTTATTCTAATCCTTATTTAGCTCAAATTATGGGATTCGATCCTATTCGTAATTATGTCCCTTCTGAATCTACTTTTTCTAATTTTAGAAAATCCTTTCATATTAATATTATTTATTCCATTATTACCGATCTTCTTTTTAGAGGAATTTCTGATGGGTTCATTTCAACTGATCTTGTTATTGTTGATTCTTTTCCTATTCCTTTTGATTCTCATTTTAATAATCCTAAATCTTTTAATAATTTTTCTGATGACTTTTCCACTTATTATTCTACTCCTCTTGATGCTGATTTTGGGGTTAAACCTATTAATGATAATATTAGATTTTATGATAAACACGGAAATCCTAAAAATATTTTCTTTTATGTCGGTTACAAAGGTCATACTATTTCTTTTTTTAATATCCCTATTTTTACTATTGTTACTCCTGCTTCTATTGATGATAAATCTGTTTCCCTAAACTTATTGATTTGCTTATGCTCTATCTTGAAGTTACTGGTTCAAAAGTTATTGCTGATAAGGGTTATGACTCTTCTAAGATTTATGATTTTGTTCATAATGTTTTTGGCGGTATCGCTTTTATCCCTTTAAGAGCTAATTCTTCTATGGATATACCTAAAGGTGATTGCGGTATAACTCTTAAAACAATATCATGAATCTAAACGTGATATTTATCGTTCTAAATTCGTTTGTCCTTTTGATGATAAACCAGATTCATGTACTAATTGTTATAAATATCAAAATTTCTCTAAAGATAATTTTAGTTTTAGAAATTCTTCTTTCTTTAAAGAAACCTATAAGTTGCGTGTTCGTATTGAATCTCTTTTTGCTAATATTGAATCCTATATTTCTCATACTAAATTACGTCATATTAATGCTATTTCTCTTGATGCTAATCTTGTTAATCTTTTTTTATCTGTTCTGCTTTCCTTGCTCATGATTTGTGTATAGACCATTTACTGGCTTCTATAGCAAAACTAAATCCATTTACATTAAAAATTAATTATTCAGTTATTTCTCGTAATTTTTTACTCCAATTAAATTTAATCTTTTTTATATGCTGAATTGTTTTAAATTCAGTCTATTTATTTTTATCCCATTTTTTCTTACATTTTCTTTCATTTCGTGCTTTTCTTTCGTTATTTCTTCAGGACTTTTTTGTATTATTTTCACTCCTCTTCTTCGTGTTATACATTATTAATATTTTTCATCTCTTATTTACTTCTTGCTGGACACTATTTTTTAAGAGTCCATTATTGGTATAGGTAAAAAACCATTTTTCAATTTTGCCTTTAAATGCATTTTTAACATTTCCTCAAGATTGTATTTATACATTGTACAACTTTCTTCATTTATTCCACCATACTTAAACAATGTTTTATCAGGACAACCACCCATACATAATGGTAAAAACTTACAATTTTTACATTCCTTATAATTTAAAGGATTAAATGTATTCCATTTTAAATATCTATCAAAATTTTTGTTTTTTTCGTTTCCTTTTATATTTCCTATTGCTAATGCTTTTATTCCAACTTCATGCCAACATTTATACATATATCCTTCTGGATCTATTACAAAACTATTTGGTTTTACTGCTCCACATTGTGAATACATTGGAGTTGGATACTTTATAATATTTATCCCTTCTTCATATGCTTCTTTTGCCTTTTCAACCATATATTTTGAACGATTTTTTATATCAATACAGTTTATTTCTATATCTTTACATACTTCTGTTGATACATCTACAAAAGCAAGATATGGCCTACAATTCTTTTCTGTTAATCCTTCGCTTTTTAGATATTTTAATAATTCAGTTATTTTATCTTCATTTGTTTTATCTATATTTATTCTTATACTTATATGTTCAAAATAATCTTTTACTTCTTTTATATTATTTATTATTGTATCAAAACTACCTTTTCCATTGATCAAAGGTCTCCTTCTATCATGAATGTCTTTAGGCCCATCTATTGTAATTTGAACTGTTTTTATCCTTAGCTTTTTTAATACCTTGGCTATTTTTGCATTTAACAAATATCCATTTGTGACAATTGATGCATTATATTTTATATCATTATTTTCACAAAGGTTTATAAACTCCTTCGATAATTCTTTTATTGTTTTTAAATCTAATAGCGGTTCTCCACCATACCACGATACCGATAAATATTTTATTTCATCTATATATTGTTTTACAAAATTCACAATAGACTTTTTTACTTCTTTATCCATAAATACTTTATTTCTTGATTCATAACAGTACTCGCATGCAAAATTACAACTCATTGTAGGTGCGATGGTTAAACCCAATCCTTTTTTTTCAAACTTTAATGAATTATATATGAATTCTATATATTTTAATTCATCAAAATCAACAATAAACTTTCCTTTTTTTAATTCTTCATATATTTTCTTATTTTCTTTTTTGTTTTTAAATTGTTTTAAGTTATTTTCTGACATTAATGCATCTTTTACTTCAGGTTCAATTATTGCAAATCCACCACTTAAGGCATTATATGCTAATATTTCTCCATTATCTTCAAAAATAAAATTATATTTTGATGGTTTCATTTATATCATCCTTTCTCATAACATATTCCATTTCCATCGCATTTACATGCTATTAAACATTCTACTCCAAAACACGGACATATAAATCTTAAAATTGAGCAAGAAATTTCAAATTCAAGCATATAATCATTATTTTTCTCGATCCATTGCATAATTTTCTCTCCTTTTTTAATTATGGTGTTAATTGTGAGTAGCATATATATTTCCATTCACAATTGTAATGGCATGCCCCACCATAACATGTACAACTTTTAAATAAGCATATTTCTCCTTTACAAGGACACCAAAAACTTTCTATATTTGTAGGATTTCTTACTTCTTCAATCCAATTCATTTTTTCACCTCTATCTTTGTTCGTGACATGAGTTATCTCCTTGACAATGACATTTAAACAAACAACTTTCTCCAAAACACGGACATATAAGTCTTAAAATTGCACAAGAAAATTCAAATTCAAGCATATAATCATTATTTTTCTCGATCCATTGCATATATTCACCTCCCAAAATTTTTTATTCCTGAAATTAGTATTATTAATCCATTTTACGACTATTTTTAATTTTATAAAATAACTAACTACTTTCCTCATTTCTAGGATTATTGTTTCTTATTTTTTCAAACATTTAGTTATTGAACTATTGTACATGCTTCATAACATCCCCCTGGACCATTACAAGTACATAACCACCAGCAATCAAAAAAACATATAGGTCCTTTGCAAGGACACCAAAATTCAGTTTTTCTCTTTTCTTCGATTTTTTCAATCCATACCATTTTTCTTCCTCCTTTCTAAATTAAAATTATCCAATAATCTTTAGTGCTAAAAAAAGCATCCGGCTGAAAAATTTTTTATTTTGTTTATAAACCACATTGTATTACAAAAGTGTCATATGTTATAATATTAATAAACAATCGAGTATAGAGCTATTTTTCATTCAAAAATTTCATTTTGAACTTGAGGATTAGTTGAATGAGTAGTTGAATTACTTTTATCATCACCACCATATACCATTGTTGAAGATAATATTATGATTGCCATTATTAATATAATTATTTTTTTCATTTTTTCACCCCCCTCATTTATCTTAGCATTTCT
>NZ_LNGH01000048.1:0-5653 GCF_011057715.1 Marinitoga sp. 38H-ov | reverse complement strand
GCTTTTTATAAACATTTTAAACTGCAATATCATTTTTAATAAATGGTAATATTTTAGACATATAACTTCAACTTCTGAAATTCTTTATTTTGGATATTTATATATTTTTAAGTAACTATTATGTAACAAAATGTAACTTAACCTTAATTAAATATCATTATTTAAGTTTTTGTTTCAATATTTATAATTTTTATTTAAGAGGTGTTTTATGAAACATTATTCCTTAAATAAATTAATTGATATTATAGAATATGGAGCTTTTTCTAAACCTATTGTGAATTATATTTTAACTAATATTGAGGATGAAGATTTGGTTTATTATCTTTTATGCTTAAAATCCATTTGGAAAAACAAACATAGAGAAGCTTTTAAATATGCCGATCTCGTTACTACTACTACTACTACAATTTTAAATGAACTTGCTACTCTTGAAAAAATTAGTATTTTATTTAATAATAATAAAATTAAAAAAGCTAATATTGAACTAAGTAAGATTAAAAATAATATTCAATCTCTTAATAAAAAAGCAAGAAAAATTATTATTCCTGCTTTGAGATTTATGGAAATAAGATTTTCAAATTTAATTGATGAAAATCTTGTTAGATATTGGAGTGAAGAGTATGAAAGTAGTTATGCACAGAAATCATTATTAAAATATTCTGAAGCCAGAAAATATTTAAATAATAAAGATTTTCATAAAGCTTTTAATTTATTTATTGAAGGGTTTAATTTTGCAAAAAGGTTTCCTCATCCCACAATGATATGTTCTGGATTGAATAATGCAGCATGGTGGATAAGAGAAGTAGATAAGAAGAAAGCGTTAATTGCTGCTGATTTATTAGAATATTACATCGGTTATTATTTTGAAGATTTAAAGTATATATATAACTGGTTAGATACAATTTTTGAAGTAAAAAAAATTAATAACGATGTTAGAATCATTGAAATAACAAACATTGTAAATAAATTGAAAAAAGTTTATCCTGAAGTAAACATAGAAGATAATTTTGATAAATTTATTGAAGTAAAAAAACTAAAAAGGAAAATAAAAAAATTATATAAAATTAATATTGACAAGTTTGATGTATCTAAAATAGATATAGCTTTTCTATCTACATATGCATCATTAATAGAAAAACCATATTTTACAAAAAGTCGAATTTTAAAATTGGTTTTTGAAAAAGATAAAGATAAAATCATTAAATATTTCTCAAGTAATTATGAGAAAATGTATTTTTTTAACTTAATGCTATCTGAATTTGAGGTTAAAGAAATTGAGAAAAGGATAATGAATCCTGATGATTTTGAAAAGATAAAAACTGATGTATCTCCATTTTTCATATCAAGAAAAAAACTTATCTTTAATCTTTTAAAAAATATGAAAAATTTCAAAGAGTTTATTCTTAACTATCTCGAACTCAACGAGGAAGAAATGAGAACTTTTGATATGTTTTTAAGAAATTGTGTTCGTTATGATATAAAATGGCCAATTACGCCTTATCCTAAAGGAAAGGTTCGTGATTTTGCAATTAAATATGGTCTTGGTCAAAAACGTATTGCTTTAGGATATTACTCTTTTGAAGAAAATGAAAGACTTTTTCTTGATTCTATTATTGAGAAGTTTTTATAATGGAATTAGTGGATACTATTAAATAAATATTTAAGAACCGTAAAAGTTAGAATAGAATAGACCATAAAAATTTTGTATAAATAGAAAAAATAAAAACCCTCTTCTTTGTATAGTAGAATACCAAGAAGGGGTTTTTTTATTATTGGTGTATTATTCCTGAAGTTATCAAGTTTTATATATTACATATACATATCATCATTTTTTAAAACCCATGAATTCCTTGTTTTCTGGATTTTGTTTCTAATAATTTAAATGAAATTATTCCTGTTATCAAATAAAATAAAGATAAAATTAATAATATTATATATTCTGTTTTTATATCTATAATAGTATTTGTATTCATTAATAAGTAACGCATTATATCTAATCCCCAGCTAAACGGAAATAAATATGATATCCATCTCAAAAATGAGGGTAAAACCGTTATTGGAAAAAACATACCTCCTATTAAAGGAGCGGCATTTCCCATTAAACTAACCAATTCATCCCCATCCTTAAATAATAAAGTTATTCCAAAAAAGAAAAAAACGTATCCAAATGATGCTAACATAGAAATTATAAATACAGCTATTGCACCTAAAAAATTAATAATATTAATTGTTGTTATATTTGATATTATTGCTAATATTATTATCGGTATTGATTCTATAGTTACTTTTAATATTCCCAATACAGACCATCCGAATATATAACCCAAAGGATTTATTGGCATCAAAAAAATTTCCTCTAATTGACCTATTTTCATATGATGCCTTAATGTAAATATTACTCCCCACAATACTTCTATATAATTCCAATATGCTGCACCAATTAAAACATATCCGAATATATTTTTGGTATTGGTATTTCCATAAAAGAATTGCGTTAATCCACTTTTTTCTCCGAAAAAATATAATAAAAAAACTGGTATTATTGTTAATAATGGTGTAAAAAATGTCCCATACCAATCTATTCTATATTTTTTTGCTGTTAAAAAATTTGCTTTTGCAAGATATAGGCTATTTACCATGATTCCCACTCACCTTTTTCACGTGTATATCTTTCTACTTTATTTAACATTAATATTCCTATAATTAAATATATTAAACTTATTATAGTTAGAACTATTAGCAAAAATATATCCTCTTTACCTATAATACCTTTCTTTATTATATTTCTTCCTAAAGATATTAAATAAGTTAATGGAATTATATATGATATCATTTTAATATATATGGGGTAATACTCTATAGAACTTGTCATCCCTGATAGTAAACCTACAAAATATTGCACTGCATAGTTCATGCTTCCTATCTTTTTTTTCCATAGTGCCAATGCTGCAAAAAATATTGAAAAAAAGGTTATATACATGCCACTTATCAATAATAAAATGAATATCCATATACTCATTTTTATTGTTATTCCAGATATAGTAAAAAATATTAATGTAAATATAGTTAAATAAACATTTGCGAAAAAAGTATCAATGCTTTTTGAAAATAAAAATTTAAATAAGGATATAGGAGATATTATTATTGAAGTTAATGTACCTTCAGCTCTTTCTTCGCCAAATCCATCTCCTACTCCCCAAAAATATTGATTTAACCAATACCATAATAATGTTCCTATTAATATACTTTCAGAAAAGTCAATTTTTCCAAATAATTTAGATGTAAATATATATGGCCCTATCATAAAAAACGGTGTTAATGCCATATTTATCCATATGAACTTATATTTTTTTCTTATGAGCCAATCTTTTTTTACTAAAGTTAATAATTCTTTCATGCCAATTCCTCACTTTTCACTACATCTTTAAAATATTCATAGATATTGTCATTTTCTTCTTTTATATTACTAAACTTTGTTTTTAATTTAAACACTCCTTCTTTAAGTAAATATATATTCGTATTTTTAGAAAAACCATGAAGAATATGACTAATCATAAATATAGTTAAGCCATCACTATTTAATTCGTTTAAATATTCTATCATTTCATATGTTGCTTCTGGATCAAGACCATTTAATATTTCGTCTAAGAATAATATTTTAGGTTCATGAATTAGTGCTTTACATAACATTAGTTTTTTTCTCATTCCCGTTGAGAAATTTTCAACTGTAGTATCTTTAAATTGATAAAGATTAAATTTATTAAGTAAGAATTCAATTCGTTCTTTTTTTATCTTTTTTTTCACTCCATAAATTCCACCAAAAATATCTAAATTTTCGTAAGCTGTTAATTTCCAATATAAGCTCCTTTCGTTGGTAAGAACCACACCTATTTCTTTTGCTAATTTTTTCCATTCTTTTTTTACGTCTCGATTAAGTACTTTTATACTTCCTTCATCTGGTAATAGTAAACCTATTGCAATTTTTAATAATGTACTTTTCCCACTTCCGTTTTTACCTATAATTACTGTAAAATCACCCTCATTAATGGAAAAGTTTATATCTTTCAATACTTCTAAATTTTTAAAATTTTTCTTTAAATTCTTTCCTTCTATTATCTTCATATTATCACCTGATTTTTATATTTATAATATAGTTCTAAAATTTCTTCATATACTGTATCATGAAAAACTTTCCAACAATCTTTTTTTGTTTTGTTTACATAAACATTATATCTACATCCACCGTTACAAATTGGTAAATATTTACAATCTTCACATACTTTATCTGTGATATGATTTTCTAACATTTGTGAATATTTTTGTAAAAATCTTTCTGGATTATTAATAAATTCATTATATGAGCAAATTTTAAATTCTTCTATGCCTATACCAGATATACAATTATATAGATCACCATTAGGAGCTATTATAATATCACTTTCTTTATTATATGTACATGGCCAGACATTTAAGAAGTCTACTACATTTAATCCATTTGTTAAAATATTTTTTAGTGTTTCAATATATATTTTACCATACACTTTTAAAGAATTCCTGTATGGAATTCTTATATGTATTTATAATAATATTTTTGATATTTCATCAACGTATTCCTTTTTTTTACTATATACAATAATAACTTTATTTTTATTTTTATAAACATTGAAATAATACCCATTATATTCTTGAGCAATAAAATAGTAATCAATTATTATTATCGAGATATTTGTTTTTATTTTCATAAAATTTTTTTCTTCTAACTTGTTTTCTATTTTTTTAAAAAATTTTTTTGCGGTTTTGTTATCTAAAAACTCGTAATATTCTAAATTTACATTATTTTTATCGCTTTCAGATTTCTTGATTTCTACTAACATAATATTTTTTAATTGTTCATTATTAATATTTTTCTTAAAAAAACTTTCATTTAGAGTATGATGAAGAAACTTTTTGTCATTTATAATTTTATTTATTTCGTTGTATTCATTTATTTTAAATTTTAGAGAAAATCCTATACTTGATATTAAAATTATTAACACTATTACTAATGATATAATAGGGAATTTTTTTAACATTGTGACATAACACCTCCAATTAAATCATTTTTTTACTTTTTAAATACATTAAAACTTCCTTTTCTATGTTCCCTTTTATTTTAAAACATCCGCTTTCATGATAAGATTTATGCTTCTCATAGCTTACAGCTCCACATCCCCCTCCACAAACAGTTAAATATAAACATTCCCGGCATTCCAAAAATTTAGTTGGATTTCTTGCCATCTAATCAAAAAAAGTATATCGTATATTCTCTATTTCGCCATTATTATTTAAATCACCTAATTTATGATTAAGGTCACCAACATGTTCCCAACATTTATAAATTTCTCCAAGAGGAGAAATTGTAAAATTATAATCACTATTCAAGCCACAAAACATCCATTTGATGACATTGATGAAAACAGTTCTGCTTCACTTTCATCTATTATTTTTTTATTTATATATTCAATGACTTTGAAGTTCATCAATGGTTCTCCACCAAACCAACCTATTGATATTATTTTTTTATTCTTGCTTGTGTTAATTATATAATCTGCTATTTCTTCTGCTTTTTCTATTGTCATTATTTTATTTCTCTTTGTTTCATAACAATATACAC
>NZ_LNGH01000047.1 GCF_011057715.1 Marinitoga sp. 38H-ov | reverse complement strand
AAAACTAGTTAGAAGTATTTATTATATGCTTAAAAATAATTCATCCTATAATCCTATTGAATTATCTCAATCTTCTAAAAAAATGGTGTTTTTAAAGGATGATAGTAATAATCAATAATAATAATTAAGCGTTTACAATTAACAAAACAACTAAATAATTCTAATTTTTGCACCATGTGCATAATATTTGTTTTACTCTTTTTTCTATCTGTATTATTCTGAATTCTTGTTATTTTTCATCTTTGTTAATTTTCATTGTTTTTTTATTTCCCTCTTGACTTATTACCGGAGACTATTTAATATATGAATCACTTCTCATTATTTATGAATCACTTCTCATTTTACCTCTTTTTACATTAAAATAAAAATGCATTAATATTCAATTATCTTATGTTTAGAATGTTTATTCTTATTTAAAGATAATTATTTATTATTTTTATAATAATTCTTTTTTTGAATTTTTATATTTTATGTTATAATTAAATAAATATATTGAGAGGTGATTCATATGTTTTTTGAGGAATTAGGTATATATTATGAAGTTCATGGGGAGGGCAAACCTTTAGTACTATTAAATGGTATAATGATGAGTACTGCAAGTTGGATAGAGCATATTAAAATATTAAAGAACTATTTTCAAGTAATTGTATATGATATGAGAGACCAAGGAAAGTCATCTAAATTATCTATAAAATATGATATTTCTGTTCATTCTGAAGATTTAAAAAAGTTATTAGAACATTTAGGATTAAAAAAAGTTAATTTATTGGGATTATCATATGGAGGTCAAGTGGCAGAAATATTTGCTTCTAAATATCCTGAATATGTTGATAAATTAATACTTTCTAATACAACATATAAAGTAGATAATTTTTTAGCTTCTGTAGGGGAAGCTTGGAAAGTAGCAGCAAAAACATATGATGGAGAATCATTTTTTGATCTAGCTTTACCATTTATATATTCGAAAACATTTTATAATAATAATTATAATTGGTTAAAAAATAGAAGAAAAATTTTCAAAGAATTATTAACTAAAGAATGGTTTGATGGTTTTATTAGATTAGCTTCATCAAATCTTAATTTTGATGTTTCTAATGAAATTGAAAAAATAAAATGTGAAACATTGTTAATAGCTGCAGATGAAGATATAATAACGCCTATCTCTGACATGGAGTTTATAAACAAAAAAATAAAAAAGTCAGAGATGGTTATAATTAAAAACTCAGGGCATGCTGCTTTTTTAGAAAAAATAAATATTTATTGTAATATAGTAAAAGGGTTTTTAATATAATATATTAAAATATAATACTTATCAATATTGGTATTATAATAGATAGAATTACTCCTTGTCCAAAACTAATTAGTATTTTTTCTTTTTTTACATATTTTGAAACTACTCCCAGTAATGTATCCATTGCTGGAGCACCTGCAATACCAATTGCACCATTTTCTGATATTTTTGAATATATTGGAATAAGTAAAATACCTAAGACCTCTCTAATAACGTTAGATAAAAATGCAACAGCTCCAAGAAAAGGTGAATATAAAGAACTTATCATAATTCCTGAAAGAGAGTACCATCCCATACCAGCTGCTGCCCCTAAGGATTCTTTAAAACTTAATTGAGTAAAAAAAGAAACAAAACCACCAAAAAGCAAACTACCTATTATCACCAAAAATGATTGTATAATAATTATTCTTAAACTACTCTTAATTTTATGCAATATTTTTTCCTCAGAACCTATGTCAACTCCCACAGAAAAAACAAGTGCCATAAGAAGTATTGTAATTATATTTTCTGAAATTTGTAAATCAAAATAATAACCTGTTATAATTCCAAAAACAACAGCGGAAATTAATAGAATCATTTTTTATCACCTTTATCTAAAAAGATTTTTTCATATATTGTAGGAAGTAATGCGCTACCAATTAAAGAAAATAATGCAATAAAAAATGCTAAATAACCTATTTCTGATAATTGTGTAATTAGATTTTTATCGGCTCCAATTTCATAACCCATAAAAAATAATAATAATATAGTTATAAAAGTTACGATGTTAATTTTTTTAAAAATTTTAAGTTTTTTGTTCATTCCTATGATAAAACCGAGAATAAATGAACTTAATATTAAATAAAGCATTATATTCCTCCTATAAAAAACTGGCAACTAAATTAGTCGCCATTTTTTTCATTATAATATAAATCTATGATTAATTTAATTTCACCTGCTCCTTTATCTAACATTTTAGCAATATCATTTATACTTATTCCTTTTTTATATTGTTCGATTATTTTTTCTTTTAATAATTGTTCTGGAGATTTTTCTTTCTTTTTTTCATTAAAAGAATTTTGAAGCTCATAAAATTCATTATTAAAATTATTATCAATATCATTTTTAATATTATTTTTTGTATAAAATGGTTTTTCAATGCTATTTGAATCGAGTTTAGAAAATCTTGAATTATCAATTTTATTTTTAATTAAATTTTTATTATTAACATTTTTATTGTTAACTCTTTTAATTTCATCATTTTTCTTTTCTAAATCCGTTAACATAGAAAAAGATTTCATATAAACTTCATCAGCATCTTTTATTAATTGATCTAAAAGTTCAATTTTGTTATCAAGAGCCCTTAGTCTTGAAGAGGTTATTTTTTGAAATCTTGCTAATAAAGTATTAGATTGATCCTCAATTGAGGAATCTATTGATATGGAAAAATTATTAAATTTTCTCCACAATGAAATTAAAAGAGAAAGATTAATTAAAGAAACAATAGATAATATAATTAACCAAATAAAAATTATTAAGTAAATCATATTTATTTCCTTTCTAATATAACTTTAGGAAATTCAATTTCTCCAGTATTTTTCCATAATAGATATTCTTCAGTAATCTCAGTAGGGTTTGGAACTACTTCAATAAATTCCCAGTTATTTGGTTTAAATATATATAAAGTTGAGTTATCTAAATTAATTTTTTGATCTGGCAATGAAAATTCATATTTATTATCATTCAAATTTAGTATAAATCCTTTTATTTCAGATTTTTCAATTACATTAATTTTGTATCCATCATTTGTCGAAACTGTTGATTGAACACTTATTAGTTCAAAATTTCTTCCAGTTTTTTTAGTAAGATTAGCGATGAAATCTTCATAAACCTTTCTTTTTTCATTATCAGGTTTATTATAACTAGATAATAAATTGTTATATGATTTTTCATCTTGTGCTTGAACTACAACCTCTGACAACATTACAATATTACCGTTTTCTTTAATATAATAATAATTTTCATTTTGTATAATGTCAAAATTAACTCGTGCATTTCTAGCCATAAATATATTTATAATACTAATCCCAGCAATAAAAATTAAAGCTATAATGATAAAATTATTTGAACTTTTTCTTTTATATTTTTCAGACATATAAAAACCTCCTTGAAAATTTATTTTTCTTATTATATAATACCACAAAATGTGGTAAAATTAAAGAAGTATATGCAAAAGGAGGAGATTTTGTGAGAATATTGAGTGGAATGCGCGCAACTGGTAAATTACATTTAGGACATGTTTTAGTTTTAGAAGATTGGAAAAAACTTCAAGATGAAGGAAATGAAACTTTCTTTTTTGTCGCTGATTGGCATGCATTAACAACGCATAAAGAAGAAAGTTATATTATATATAAATCTACTCTTGATATAGTAAGGGGATATTTAGCTGCCGGAATTGACCCAAATAAGTCAACTATTTTTGTCCAATCAGCAATAAAAGAACATGCTGAATTATATTTGTTATTTAATATGTTAATTTCTGTAAGTAGATTAGAAAGAATTCCAACATACAAAGAATTGAAAGAAAATTTAAGTAATAGAGATTTATCAACTGCTGGATTCTTGACATATCCTGTTTTACAAACAGCAGATATATTAATATACAAAGCAAATGCTGTTCCTGTTGGGGAAGATCAATTATATCATATTGAATTAAGTAGAGAAATTGCTAGAAAATTTAATAATTTATATAAAGAAGTATTTCCTGAACCAGATCCAATTGTAACAAGAATTCCAAAACTTCCTGGTACTGATGGAAGGAAAATGTCAAAGAGTTATGGTAATATTATAATGATAGATGAAAATTCTGATAGTTTAAAAAAGAAAATTATGCCCATGATGACAGATCCTGCAAGAATGAGGAGAACAGATCCTGGAAATCCGGAAAAATGTCCTGTATGGGATTATCATAAAGCATTTACTTTTGATCAAAATGAGTTAAATTGGGTAGTTAATGGATGTAAAAGCGCAGAAATAGGATGTGTTCAGTGTAAAAAACTACTATTAAAAAATATGGAAAATAGATTAAAACCTATTTGGGAAAATTATAGTAAAATATCAGATGAAGATGTTTTAAATGTAATTCATGAAGGAAATAAGAAAGCATCTGAAGTTGCTAAAAAAACTTTAGAAGAAGTCAGGGAGGCAATGAATCTTAGGTGGTGAAATAAATGCTTTCAGAGTTAAATATAGAATTAGATATTTTTTCTGGCCCTTTTGAAATATTGGTTGATTTAGTAAAAGAAAAAAAAATACCTGTAAGATTGTTATCTGTTTCTAAAATAGCTGATATATTTAATAATTATATAGAAGATAATTACGATAATTTAGATGATTTAGGAGAATTTTTAAGAATTGCCTCGTATTTAACTTTATTAAAATCAAAAGAGTTATTGCCAAGATCTGAGGAAGATACTGAATTTACAAAACAAAGGAATACACTATATAATATTATTGAAGATTATGAAAGAATTAAAGAAGCAATGAAAAAAATCCAGGCAGATTTTGGTAAGAATAAAATAAAACAACCTATAAAAGTTAAAGCTGCTAGATTTGATAAAAATAAAATTCATGAACAACTAGAATTTTATATGAGTGATTATATAAAAATACAACAAAAACTTGAAATATTAAGAGAATATTTTACTGTTGAAGAAGCATTAGAGGAATTAAAAGAAAAAGAAAAATTTACATTACAAGAATTATATGGTTATTCTAATAGAGAAAGATTGAAATTTATAGTATATTTTTTAGCATCATTAACACTTGTCAGAAATGGAATTCATTATGTAAATGAAAAATACGAGTTTATAAAAAACAAAGAAGAGGTGCCAATAAATGCAGGATAAGCATTTAATGCCAATTATTGAAGCTATGCTTTTTTCTAAACCAACGGGATTTAGTTCAAAAGAAATAGCTGAAAAATTAAACGAAACAGAAGAAAAGGTAAATTCTGTTTTGATTGATATATGGGAACATTATAATTCTGAAATTCATGGAATTGAACTAGAAAATTTTGAAGGGAAATATAGATTTACTATTAAGAATGAAATAAAATCAATATTAAATCCAAAACCCAGAACATTTTCTTTAACGGAGTCGCAATTTGAAATACTGGCTATATTATTATTAAATGGTCCTTCCTCAACAACTGAAATAGAAAAGTCGAGAGGAAAATCCTCATACAATCAGATAAAAAAATTAATTGAAATGGGATTAATTGTTAAAAAAAGAAAAGAAAATACTAAAAATCGTTATATATATGATTTATCTGAAATGTTTTTTGAATTATTGCCTGAAAAAACTATAAATGAATTAAGAGGTGCTAAAATTGATAAAGCTTCAAACATTTCTTCAGAAAATAGGTGAAGGTTCACGAAGGGAAATAGGAAATTTAATAGTTTTAGGTAAGGTCAAAGTTAATGGAGAAATAGTTAGAGAACCATGGTTTAAAGTTGTAGAAGAGGATATTATAGAAATAAATAATAAAAAAATTTATGTAAAAGATGAGATTAATAATATTGATAATTATGTATATTATTTAATTCACAAACCCATCGGCTATTTATCTGCATTAAAGGATGATAGAGGTAGGAAAACAATATCAGATTTAATTAAAGATAAAATAAAAGAAAAAGTATTTCATGTTGGTAGATTAGATTATAATACTTCAGGAATAATGCTATTAACCAATGATGGGGATTTGGCAAATTTATTATTGCACCCTAAACATAAAATATATAAGACATATAAAGTTTTAGTAAATAAACATATTAATAATGAAGATTTGAAAAAAATAGAAAATGGTATTGTTATTGAAGGTGGGTATAAAACACAACCTGCTACTATAGAAAAAATTCAAAAAAAAGGAAAATATTCAGAAATAACTTTAAGTATTCATGAAGGTAAGAAGAGACAAATTAGATTAATGTTTAAAGCTTTGGGATATAATGTTCTTAAATTAAAAAGAATAAAGTTTGGTCCGTGGTCAATAGAAGAAGTAAAAAATCCTGGTGACATAAAAAAATTAAGTTCTAAAGAAATATTTGAGTTTAAAAAATATTTAAAAAGTTAGGGGTTCCCCTAACTTTTTTTATTAAAAAAACATTTTAATTTCCTTGACAGATGAAAATTTTGTGTTATAATTAAATAAAACCAATAAAATAAAAAAATCTCTTTTTTTTGAGTATATTTGTTTCGGGGGTGGAATAATGAGTTCTTTGTTGAACGATGAAATGATAAAAATAGTTAATGCTGAGCATCATGACCCTTTTTCTGTATTAGGAATTCATAAATTAAGTGAAAATGAAATAGTTATTAGAACATTTCATCCATTTGCTGAAAATATAGAAATTATAAATTTAAATACTAAAACAAAAAGAAAATACTTAATGGAGAAAATACACCCTGATGGACTTTTTGAAAAAGTATTAAAAAGAAAAACTTTTTTTAAATATGAATTTAAGTATACTGATAAAATGGGAAATACTTGGAGTTCAAGAGATCCATATAGTTTTTTACCTATGATAACAGAATATGATTTATATTTATTTAATGAAGGCAATAATCATAAAATATATGAAAAATTAGGAGCTCATCCTTTGAAAATAGATGATGTTGAAGGAACATATTTTGCTGTTTGGGCTCCAAATGCTAAAAGGGTTAGTGTAGTTGGGAATTTTAATAATTGGGATGGAAGAGTCCATCAAATGAGAGTACTGGGTTCCTCAGGTGTTTGGGAAATTTTTATTCCACTTGTAAGAGAAGGTGATTTATATAGATTTGAAATAAAAACCAAAGATGGTAATATACTATTAAAATCTGATCCATATGCGTTTTTTACAGAATTTAGACCAAATAACGCATCAATTGTTTATAATATAAATAATAAATATAAATGGAAAGATAAAAATTGGATTGAAAAGAGAAAAGAAACGAATTGGTTTGAAAAACCAATTTCAATTTATGAAGTTCATTTAGGTTCTTGGAAAAGGAAAAATGATAATGAATTTTTAAATTATAGGGAACTAGCTCATGAAATTGCTGACTATGTAAAAGAGCATAATTACACACATATTGAAATATTGCCAATTTTAGAACATCCGCTAGATGAGTCATGGGGGTATCAAGTTACTGGATATTTTTCACCAACTAGCAGATTTGGTACACCAGAAGATTTTATGTATTTTGTAGATTATATGCATCAAAATAATATAGGAGTTATATTAGATTGGGTACCTGGTCACTTTCCTAAAGATTCTCATGGATTAGGTAAATTTGATGGAACTGCATTATATGAGCATATGGACCCAAGAATGGGGGAACACCCGGATTGGGGAACATATATTTTTAATTATGGGAGAAATGAAGTAAAAAACTTTTTAATATCAAATGCATTATATTGGTTAGATAAATTTCATATAGATGGTTTGAGAGTAGATGCTGTAGCTTCTATGCTTTATTTGGATTTTAGTAGAAAAGATGGTGAATGGGTACCTAATATATATGGCGGAAGAGAAAATTTAGATGCTATTGAATTTTTGAAATATTTTAATAAAATAACGCATCAATACTTTCCTGGTATATTAACAATAGCTGAAGAATCTACGTCTTGGCCTGGTATAACAAAACCTATTGATTTTGATGGATTGGGATTTTCTATGAAATGGAATATGGGGTGGATGAATGACTCTTTAAGGTATATAGAAAGAGATCCATTATATAGAAAATATCATCAAAATGAGTTAACTTTTTCTATGGTATATGCATATTCAGAAAACTATGTATTAGTATTATCGCATGATGAGGTTGTTCATGAGAAAGGATCTATGATAAATAAAATGCCTGGTGATTATTGGCAGAAATTTGCTAATTTAAGGTTATTTTATTCATATATGTTTGCACATCCTGGTAAAAAATTATTATTTATGGGAAATGATATTGCTCAATTTAATGAATGGAATTGTAATAAATCATTAGATTGGAATTTATTGGATTTTGAATCTCATAGAAAATTATTAAAATTGGTTACAGATCTTAATTATTTATATATTAATCTTCCGGAGTTATATGAATTAGATCATTCGCCAGATGGATTTGAATGGATAGATTTTAAAGATGAAGAAAATAGTGTTATATCTTTTATTAGAAAAGGTAAAAAAGATGATGATTTAATTATTGCAATTTTCAATTTTACTCCTGTTGTTAGATATAATTATAGGATTGGAGTACCAAGAGAAGGGTTTTATAAAGAAATATTAAATACTGATTCAGAAATATATTGGGGAAGTAATGTTGGAAATCAAGGAGGAGTTTTCTCAGAAAAAGTGCCATTCCACGGTAGAGAAAATTCTATTAATATAACGTTACCTCCCCTAGCAGGAATATATTTTAAATGGCATAAAAATAAATAATATATACCTCCAAAGTAATCAATACTTTGGAGGTTATTTTATATACTTAAAACTTTATAATTATTTTTTAAGTAATGAGTTAACGGTTCACCTGTATATCTTACATTAATTCCTAATTCTTCTAATTCATTAGATATATTATACTGATCACTGCACCATTTACATGCTTCTACAATAACATTTATGTCTATAAGTTTTTTTATATCATCGCTAAATTTCTCAATAGCTTTTAGTTGTGAAGGCCCCCAAATTATAAGAACTACTTCATCAAACCAACCTTTTTTCTTAGAATTATATACATATGGAAAAATCATTTTTGAAAAAGTTTCCTCATTTTCAGTTGTCCAAAGAACGGCTAATTTATCCATTTAATTACCTCCTACTAATAATATTATAATATCATTAACATTTGTTCCTGTAGGACCAATTTTTAATAAATCTCCAGCTTCTTCAAGAGCATTATATGTGTCATTATTTTCAAGAAAAATATATGGATCTAAGCCTTTTGTTTTTAATTTAATTGAGGTAAAACCATCAACTATTCCTCCAGCGGCATCTGTAGGTCCATCTGTACCATCAGTTCCAACTGATGCAAAAGCAATATTTTTTAATCCCTCTACTTCTAACGCAAAAGAGTAAG
Organism: Marinitoga sp. 38H-ov; assembly: GCF_011057715.1. Classification (NCBI taxonomy): domain Bacteria; kingdom Thermotogati; phylum Thermotogota; class Thermotogae; order Petrotogales; family Petrotogaceae; genus Marinitoga; species Marinitoga sp. 38H-ov. The sequence goes on along the minus strand of NZ_LNGH01000047.1, from coordinate 6,511 downwards.
ATAGTTCTTGATTTCTTCCGCCTAAACCATTTCCTTTAACATTTACAATTGTTTCTCCACCAGCAATAATAGCACATGGTTTTTTTATTGGATTGTTATATTTTAGTTCTTCTAGTGCTATATTTGCAAAAAATTTGCCAGCTTCTTTTGCTTCACAACTTAACGATGTTGTTAATAATAATGCATTATAACCTAAATCTTTTGCTTTTTCAAAGGCCTTTTCACAAGCAATCTTAACACTTCCAATTATTATATGTTGTGCATTAACGATATTTTTAGGGGGTTCTTTGAATAATACTTTTTTAATACTATTATTTACATTAATATTATATTTTTTTATAATATCTTCAATTTTTTTTGATGAATTTATATCTTTATATGCAGGACCTGAAGCTATGGATTCTAATTTATCCCCTAAAACATCAGACAGAACTAATGCTTTTATTTTTTTTGGATATACTAAATTTGCAAACTTACCACCTTTTACTTTTGATAATCGCTTACGTATTGCATTAATTTCATTTATATTAGCTCCAGATCTTAATAATTGATGTGTAATATATTGGATTTCATCTAGAGAAATATTGTCTTCTGGTAATTCAAATAATGATGAGCCACCACCAGAAATTAAAAATAATATAATAAAATCATCTTCTAAACTATTTATAATTTCTAAAACCCTTTTTGTAGCTTTAATAGAATTTTCATCTGGAATAGGATGACCAGCTTCATAAATTTCTAAACTATCAATATCCCCTAAGTTATGATTGTATTTTGTTATTACTATACCCGACTTAATATTTTCTTTTAATTCTTCTTTTGCTGCTTTAGCCATTCGCCATGCAGCTTTTCCAATAGAAAGTAAAAATATTTTTTCATTTAAAATATTCATTTTTTTAATATTTTTTCTTACAGAATTTTCAGGTAATACTGAATCTATTGTATAATTAATTATTTTTAATAAATCGTTTTTTAAAATAAGAACCACCTCTAATTAAAATTAGTTATAATATATTATAACATAAAAAAATAGGAACCAAAAGGTTCCTAAATTATTGGATATTCTATAGTTATTTGAGCAATTTTATATACTACTTTATCTAAATAATAAGAGTTTCCACCGCCATTATACCATCCTATTGCATGAGTTATATCTCCATGAAGTTCTCTTAAATAATTTAAATATGCTGTTCCTACTAATATATTATATTTAGGATCGTATAACAATCTATCTTTAATCCAGTTTAAATCTAATTTATAATAATCATATTTTTTGAAAATATCTATATACATTTCTATAATATATTTTGCTGTCTCAGGACGAATTTGCATATATCCAATTTCTCCGTATTTTCCAATAACATTTCTAAAATTAGTTTCAGTATCAATAATAGCTGCTATTAAAATTGGAGATATTTGAAATTCTTTAGATGCAATTAAAATAGATTCTGCTAGCAAAACTCTTCTATCTGGTTTTAGCTCATTTCCAGTCGTTAATTTATATTCCTTATTCATAAAATCTGTTAAAAATAATTTTAAATTTGTTTCGCTAGTTAAATTATAACTTTTTGTTTCACCAAAATTAATTATAGTAATAAAAATTAACAATAAAATAAATATATGTTTTTTAATACTATCACCTCCATGTTATTTTTCAAGAATAATAGAAGAAAAACCTTCTAATACTATATAATTATCTTTAATTATTCCTTGTCCATATATTTTATATGATTTATATGTTTCTTTCTTTACTTTTGTTTTCTGTGGTTTAATATTATGATAAACTTTTATTTCTTTATTGTGTGATTTTAAAATATAACTAATTGTAAATCTATCATTAAATAAGTTTGAAATAAGAGAATTTTCTAACCATTTATTTTCTTTTCTAAAAGAAATAAGATCCTTGACATGATTTAATATCGATTGCTTAATTTTTTCTTGTTCTTCAACTGAGATAAAATTATATGGAGGATTAAATTTGCAACCTTTCCATTCTGTTTGTCCGGGGCCAAATCCAGATTCATACCATTGCATGGGTTCTTGGGAGTCTTCTGTATAATTCACATCAATTATTTTCCCACGCATACCGATTTCATCACCATAATATATAAATGGATAACCTGGTAAAGTCATTAAAATATTAAAAGCCATTTTAGACATATTTATATCTTCGTTAAAAGTTGTCATTAATCTTTCCATATCATGATTTGTAAAGAAATTTCCTGATATGGATTTAATACTACCTGATATATAATGATGTAGTGTTTCATTAATTCCTTGAACTAATATTCTTGGATCATGATATTTAATTGTATCTTTTATATAATATGAAAATGGAAAGTTAAATTCAACATCAAAAATTCCATGATATTTTTTAACAATTTCTGGAGAATCCCATATTTCACTAATTATTATAGCGTTTTTATTAATATTTTTTATATAATTAACCATTTCATTCCAAAATTCAATGTTTTTTTCATGTTGATATTTAAATTTCATATTTTCTATATCATAGTCAAAAATATGTTTTGCAGCATCTAATCTAAATCCATCAACTCCTAAATCTAACCAGAATTTAAAAATATTTTTTATTTCATTCCATAATTCTTTATTTTCAAAATTTAAATCAGGAGATGATGATCCAAATAATCCATAAAAATATTTGTTTTTATATTTGAACCATATCAAACTATCGTCCCAATGTCTTTTTTCTTTTAAATTAGTTTTTTCATTTGCCCATACATAATAGTTTTTGTATTTCTCGTCTCCATTTACAGCTTTTTGAAACCACTCACATTTTACAGAAGTATGGTTAATTGGTATATCCAATATTATTTTTATGTTTCTATTATGTGCTTCTTGGATTAATTCTTTAAAATCATCGATATTTCCATAAGATGGATTTATAGAATAAAAATCGATAACTGTATAACCATGGAATGCAGCCGATTGCATAATTGGTAACAACCAAATACCTTCTACTCCTAATTCTTTTAAATAATCTAATTTCATTGTGAGTCCTTTTAAATCTCCAATTCCATCATTATTTGAATCATAAAAAGATCTTACAAATAGTTCATAAAATACCATGTTTTATCCCCTTTCTATGATATAATATAATAAATCTTATTCTTGAGGTGAAAAGATGAAGATTTATTCTATAAAAAGTATTTATTTTTTTTCTATTATTATATCATTAATTTCTTTTATAATATCTTTTATTATAATATCATCTTTATTAAAACAAAATGAACAAGTAAATAAATTTTATGAAAATACAAAATTAACAATTAATGTTTCGAGCGATTTATTGGAAAAAAATTTTGATGATTATATCATTAATTATTTTTCATCATCTTTCAAACCATCCATATTATTTAGAGCTGAAAATAATGAATTTATAGAATTTAATTATAAAAAATTTTTAAAAAGTTTATTTTATTATGATATTTATATTACAGGAATTAAAAATAATGATTTATATTTATTAGTTGAGAATAACGGTATTAAAAATTTTTTTAAATTAAATCTATATAAAATTTTAGATGAATATTTTTCTAATATAACTTTGGATTTTGAATATTATATAACTGATAATGATAATAATTTTCTATATGGTAATAAAACTCTTTTTAATAAATATAATAGTTTAATATTATCAAATAAAATAACTAAAGAAAGATCATATTATTTAAGTGATTTTGAAATTTTTTTTGATATATTAAAAATTAGAGTATTTTTTAAAGTTAGGTATTTTAATCATATTATTGATTATTATAAAACAATAATTTATTCATTAATTATAAGTTTTATATTTACTATTGTATTTATATCATCAATATATAATTATATTTATAAAAATTACAATATAAATATGTCTTTATTGAAAAATTTTAATATAGAAAAATTGTTAAATAGTGATTTTAAATATATAAAAACCCCAATAAGAGAATTTAATGCTCTATTTGAAATATTAATGAAAAATTTAGAAATGATAAAAACGCCTTTTGTTAATGCAATTTACGAAAATGATATACTCAAAAAAAATATTAATGTTTTAAAAAGTGAAAATAATGCTATTGTATTGTTTTTAGAATCTTTTAAAAAATTATTATATGGGAAAATGAATTATAGATCTTTTGAATTAAATTTCAAAAGAATTATTGATGACTTACCATTTGAATCTGATTTAGTTAAAGAGAATTTAAACATGTTATTTGAAGAATTGAGTTTGAAAATTATTGAAACAGAAAATATAAAAAATAACTATTATGAACAAATAGAAATTTTATTTCAAATACTAGGTAAAATATCAGAGATAAAAGAATACAGTATAAAACATAATAAATTATTAGGGGATTTATCTCTTTTTATTGGTAAAAAATTAAATTTAGACGAAATATCATTAAAGGGTTTGTATTACGGAGCTATATCACACGATATTGGTAAATCATTCATTCCAGATAATATATTATTAAAACCATCTTCTCTTAATAAAGAGGATTGGGAATTAGTAAAAAAACATACCAAATATGGATTCTTATTGGTAAAAAATATAAATATTCATCCATTTAATATAATTTCAAAAATAGTTTTAACTCATCATGAAAAATGGAATGGTAAAGGGTATCCATATGGACTATCTGAAGATGAAATTCCTATAGAAAGTAGAATAATTTCAATAGTAGATGTATTCCTTGCCTTAATATCTGATAAACCATATAGAAAGTCTTATTCTGTTGAAGAAGCTCTTGAAATAATAAAAAAAGAAAAAGGAAAAAGTTTTGATCCTAAAATTGTTGATATATTTATAAGAAATTTTAATGAAATAAAAAAAATTATAAATAAATGAAATGCCATCTTAAGGCATTTCATTTTTTATTTTATTTAAAAAATTTTCTTTAGATAAAATTTCTATAACATATCCATTTTTTACTTTAATTTTACTCTTTATTCCAATATTATTTTTTATTTTTTCTAGTTTCCATAAATCTTTGTATTCAAAAAAGAATTTTTCAGATTTTATAATATTAAATTCTATCAATTTTTTTTCTAATTCTAATAAAAATTCATGAATGCTTTCTTTAGATTTTGCACTTACAAATATAGCATTTGGATATAATGTTTTTATATGTTGAATTTGATCAAAGTTTAATTTATCTATTTTATTAAAAACTAAAAATTTAGGTATATCATCTATTAAAATATTATTTATTGTTTTATCTACTATTTTTAATTTATCATCAAAAGTTTCTTCACTAATATCTATCAATTCAATAATTGCATCTGCATAATTTATTTCATCTAAAGTTGATTTGAATGATTCAATTAATTCTATTGGTAATTTCCTAATAAATCCTACAGTGTCAGAAAATATGGAAGGCAGTCCTGATGGAAAATGGACTTTTCTTGCAATAGTTGATAAAGTAGAAAATAACTTTTCTGAAATCAAAATATTATCATCATTTGTCAATCCTTTTAGTAAAGTAGATTTCCCAGCACTTGTATATCCTAAAATAGATATTTGAGTTATATAAGAATCATTTCTTTTTTTATTTTTATTTTTTCTTACTTTTTCTAATTCCTTTAATTCTTTTTTTAGATGATTAATTCTATCTTTTATATTTCTTCTTTTATATTCAAGTATAGTTTCACCAGAACCTCTTGTTCCAGTTCCAGAACCCCTAGCCCCACCACCTATTCTCGATAGATCTTTACCCATTCCAATTAACTTTGGTAATTCATATGTTAAAGTAGCTAATTCAACTTGTAATTTTGCTTCAGCTGTTCTAGCGTTTCTTTTAAAAATTTCTAAAATAACCTCATTTCTATCAATAATTTTAATATCTCCTAAAAACTTTTCTATATTTCTTCTTTGGGAATTAGATAAAGCATCATTAAAAACAACTACATCAATATTATATGTTTGAATTACTTCTAAAAGATCTCTAAATTTTCCCTTTCCAACATAAAATTTTTTATCATAGTCATTTCTTTTTTGAATTATTTCTAATTGAATTTTAATGCCTATATTATTACATAATAGTTTTAACTCTTCGATTTGTTTTTTAAAATCTAAATCTCCAGTATTGATAGCTACTATAATACCTGAAATATATATATCTTTCATTATATCAACTCCTATTTTTATTAAATTATACATAATATTTTTTACAAATAGGAATAAAAGAATTTAATATAATAGTGTATTATAAAATAGTCTCCGGTAATAAGTCAAGAGGGAAATAAAAAAACAATGAAAATTAACAAAGATGAAAAATAACAAGAATTCAGAATAATACAGATAGAAAAAAGAGTAAAACAAATATTATGCACATGGTGCAAAAATTAGAATTATTTAGTTGTTTTGTTAATTGTAAACGCTTAATTATTATTATTGATTATTACTATCATCCTTTAAAAACACCATTTTTTTAGAAGATTGAGATAATTCAATAGGATTATAGGATGAATTATTTTTAAGCATATAATAAATACTTCTAACTAGTTT
>NZ_LNGH01000046.1 GCF_011057715.1 Marinitoga sp. 38H-ov | reverse complement strand
AACTAGTTAGAAGTATTTATTATATGCTTAAAAATAATTCATCCTATAATCCTATTGAATTATCTCAATCTTCTAAAAAAATGGTGTTTTTAAAGGATGATAGTAATAATCAATAATAATAATTAAGCGTTTACAATTAACAAAACAACTAAATAATTCTAATTTTTGCACCATGTGCATAATATTTGTTTTACTCTTTTTTCTATCTGTATTATTCTGAATTCTTGTTATTTTTCATCTTTGTTAATTTTCATTGTTTTTTTATTTCCCTCTTGACTTATTACCGGAGACTATTATATAATCCCCCCAAATTTTGGGGGGAGCATATTAAATTATATTGAAATTATTTGTTATAAAAGTTATTTAAAAAGTCATTTAAATCATTTTCGAAGTTTGCCCATGCTTCTTTAATAATTTCATTTGCTTTTTCTTCTGTTTCAGCAGCTACTGCTTCGGGCTCAACTTCACCTGATCTAATTTTTTCATTTACAGGGAATATTACATCCCATATTGCACCCCACCAACCAGGTACAATTTTCCATAAATCAACTTGAACTGTTCTATCTAATCTTTTTAACATATACTTAACTCCATCAGGAATAAACTCTACACTATCAAAGTATTTTACTACATCTGGGTGCATTGTTGCAGGTATAAACCAATCTTTTGTTAATTTTCCTTCTGCATCTTTATTGTTTGTTAAAATTCTTAACCTTTCTTTTACTCCATTAGGATCATAGGTTAAATATTTTAAGAATAAGAAAGCTTCTTTTGGATGTTTTGTTGTTGATGTCATAAATGCATAATTAATATGAGTAGGTATTCTTAAACCGTATTTAGGATCATTAGGAACTGGATACATATCATAATTCCAAGAAAGTTCTTTTAAATTATTTTCATACCAAGCCCATGTTCCTCTAAATCCAAATAATATTTTACCTTCCATAAATGCATCAGCATCTCTTCCAAATTTCTTTTGATAATCATCTAATTCGCCTTCGTCTCTAATTTCTTGATTAAATAAATCTCCTGCTACTAAACCAGGTACGGATTTTAATTGTTTTTGTAATGTAATTGCAGGGATCCAACCACCATTTTGTAAATCAAACTTCCAATTATTTATATCAAAACTCCAAAAACTTGTGTGATCTGTTAAAACTGCTGCCATAAAAGTATCAAATTCCCATAAATTATCTATACCTGAATATTCTCTTGTAGTACCTCTTCTTGCTAAAGTTCTAAATTGGTTTATGTTCCATAAATAATTAGGCTTTTTTAAATTTAATTTTTCTAATAAATCTAAATTAACCATTATTGTGTTAAAATGCAATCTTTCGGGTAAAGCAAATAATACTCCATTATATGAATATGCATTTTGTAATTGTTTTGGGACAAATGAAAAATCAGGATCATTTTTAACAAAATCGTTTAGTGGATATACCCAGCCTTGAGAAACAGGGTAATGTAATTCCATCCATGATTGAGCAACAACATCAGGTAAATCTTCGCCAGCAGCACTTTTAGCTGTCAAAAAACTGTTAACATCAGGTTCGTTTACAACAATTTCAACTTTGATATCTGGATATTTTTCATTGAAACTTTGAATGATCTTTTTGTAAAGCTCTACATCCCAAGACCAAACAGCTACTTTAATAGTAGTTTCAGCAAAAATAGCTATACTTAATAGTAAAATGAAAACTACTAAAAACTTTTTCATAATACACCTCCAAATTTTAATATTAATTTTCTATAATTCCCTCTCCCAGAATATTATATCAATGTAATATATTACATAGCAAACAGTAAATATTTGAATTATATTGGATTATGAGCTATATAGTTCATAATAAAATAAATTGCCGGAAATCCCGGCAATTTATTAGTTTAATATTTAATAACTTAATTTTAAACTTCTATTTTTAATTTCTTCTTTAATAGTTTTAATGAAATCATTGAGATCTAAGTCTTCAACTGTATTTCCATCTCTTGTTCTAACGTTGTATTTTTTAGTTTCAATTTCTTTTTCTCCAATAACAATCATATAAGGTATTTTCAACATTTGAGCATTTCTAATTTTATAACCCACAGTAGCATTTGAATCATCTAATTTTACTCTTAAACCTTCTGAATCTAATTTTTCATACAACTCTTTTGCAGCATCAATATATTTATCAGAAACTGGAATAACAGCTACTTGTTCAGGAGATAGCCATGTAGGGAAAGCTCCTGCAAAGTTTTCGATTAATATACCAAAGAATCTTTCAATAGAACCATATATAGCTCTATGAATCATAACAGGTCTTTGCAATTCATTGTTATTATCAACATAATGTATATCAAATCTTTCAGGCATTTGGAAATCTAATTGAATTGTAGCACATTGCCATTTTCTTCCTAAAGAATCCCTTATATGGAAATCAATTTTAGGTCCATAAAATGCGCCATCGCCTTCATTAATTTTATAACTAATACCTGATTTTTCTAAAGCTTTTCTTAATGCTTCTGTAGCAACTTCCCAAGTTTTTTCATCACCCATATGATCTTCTGGCATTGTACTTAAATCTGCTTCGTATTCAAATCCAAAAGCACTATATAACTCATTTGTGAAGTCCATAACTTTAATTATTTCATCTTCAATTTGATCTTTTGTACAATAAATATGTGCATCATCTTGAGTAAATGATCTAACTCTAAATAATCCATGTACAACTCCGCTTCTTTCATATCTATGAACTTTTCCAAATTCAGATAATCTTATAGGTAAATCCTTGTAACTATATACTTTAGATTTGTAAATTAAAATGTGCCCTGGACAATTCATAGGTTTTACAGCATATTGAGTTTCATCTTTTTCTGTAAAATACATATTTTCTTGATAATGATCCCAATGTCCGGATTGATGCCATAATTTAATATTCATAATTAGAGGAGTTAATACTTCTTCATATCCATATTTTTTATGTAATTCTCTTGAAAAATCTAATAATCCATTTATAATCTTTGCTCCTCTTGGTAAGAAAAATGGCATAGCAGGGGCTAATTCATTTTCAAACATAAATAAATCTAATTTAGGACCAATTTTTCTATGATCTCTTTTTTTAGCTTCTTCTAACATTTTTAAGTATTCTTCTAATTGATCTTTTTTAGCAAAGGCTGTACCGTATATTCTTTGAAGCATTTTATTTTTTTCATTTCCTCTCCAATATGCACCTGAAACGGATAATAGTTTTATATGCTTTATTTTTCCTGTAGAAGGTAAATGAGGTCCTCTACATAAATCAATAAACTCACCTTGTTTATAATATGTTACTGAATCATCTTCAATATCATCCAATAATTCAAGTTTATATGGTTGATCTTTAAATAATTCTTTAGCTTCTTCTTTTGAAATTTCAAATCTTTCAATAGGTAAGTCTTCTTTTATGATTTTTTTCATTTCTTTTTCGATTTTTTCTAAATCATCTTCAGATATTTTATCTTCTAAGTCAAAATCATAATAAAAACCATTTTCTATAACAGGACCTATAGCTAATTTTACATCTCCATATAATCTAACTACAGCTTGTGCCATTATATGAGCAATAGTGTGTCTGAAAATAACAGGAGCTTCTACATCTTTATCAGTAATTATTTTTATAGTTGAATCATTTTCTATTGGTCTGTTTAAATCATATAATTCGCCGTTTACTAATGCTCCTAAAGCTTTTCTGTATAAACCTTCAGAGATATCTTTAGCAATAATAGCTGCTGAAACGCCTTTTTCGTATTCCTTTTCTGAACCATCTGGAAGAACTATTTTTATCATATATAATCACCCCTTAATATTATTTTTTTGCAATACATGCAACTTCAATGTCAACGCCTTTTGGTAACTTAGAAACTTCAACCACAAATCTAGCAGGATAAGGTTTATCAAAATAGCTTTCATAAATAGCATTAAATTCATTAAATTTTGACATATCGGTTATAAATACGCTTACTTGAACAATATCTTTAAAAGTAAAACCAGCTGTTTTTAAAACATCTTTTAAATTTTCCATAACTTGTTTTGATTGTTCTACAAATGTCTCTGGTATTTCACCAGTTTCAAAGTTTATTGGAATTTGACCGGAAACATATAATTCATTATCTTTTTGTAAAGCTGGCGAATATGGTCCAATTGCTTTAACACCATTTGGAATTATTGATTTTTTATTTTCAAATAATTTTATACGTATTTGTGTATCGAAAAAATCAAAATAATTTAAATTTAAATTTTTTAATAATGAATGTAAATGATCCTTCTCTTCAAAAAACTTAAAGTAATTATTTAATATGAATGATAACATTAAATTATATAAAACAAAATAAATAATAAAAGTTAAAACATTAAAATTCATTAAAGAAACAGATATTAAAAAAGATATTGAAATTAATATAATACTAAAATAATGAACTAAACTTTTTAAGTTATTATTTTCCTTTGAAAATAAATATGTTCCAACTAATTGTATTAGAGAGGTAATTGTAAAGAAAAAAAGAAAAAATATATTAATTCTATTTGTATTAACAACAGATGAAAAACCGGTAATAACAGTTAATATCCACGATAGTTTATAAAACATATCAAAATAAATCTTCATGTAATCCCCCCCTATATTTCAAGATTCTCTAGTTTTTCTCCAAGATCCCATTCTATTAATTTATCAATTATTTCATCTAAATCTCCTTCAAGAATAAAATTAAGTCTATAAGATGTAAACCCAATTCTATGATCAGTTACTCTATTTTGTGGGAAATTATATGTTCTTATTTTTTCACTTCTTTCCCCAGTTCCAATTTGAGAACGTCTTTGTGAAGTTAGTTTTTCTTGTTGTTCTCGTAACGCTTCTTCATATAATTTTGCTCTTAAAATTGACATAGCAGCTTCTTTATTTTGATGTTGCGATCTTTCATTTTGACAAGTAACTACTATTCCAGTAGGTTCATGAACAATTCTAACAGCCGACTCAGTCTTATTAACGTGTTGCCCTCCTGCACCACCTGCTCTGTAAGTATCTATTCTTAAATCTTTTGGATCTATTTTAATATCAACATCTGTAGCCTCAGGTAAAACGGCAACTGTAGCAGTAGAGGTATGTATTCTTCCTCCAGATTCTGTAACAGGTACCCTTTGTACTCTATGAACACCACTTTCATATTTTAATCTTCCAAAAACACCTTTTCCTTTTATTTTTATAACAGCATTTTTTGTTCCGCCTATTCCCGTATCACTAAGTTCTAATACTTCATGTTTCCATCCATTATTTTCAGCATATTTTAAATACATTCTCATAAGATCTGAAGCAAATAAGGCAGCTTCATCACCACCTGTACCAGCTCTTATTTCCATAATAATATTTCTTTCATTTATTTCATTTCCGGGAATTAATAAACTTAAAATTTCAATATTTAATTTTTTTATTGTTTTTTCAGATTCCTCTAACATAGAATTAAATTCTTCATCATCCAACTCTTCTTCTTGTTTTAAAACATGTAATGTTTCTTTATCTTCTATAGCACTTTCTAATTCATTAAATAAATCTCTAAGTGTAGCTAATCTATTATGTTCTTTTCCTAAATTTTGTAATAACTCTAAATCAGAAGTTACCTCTCTATCCGAAAGTTTAACTTCTACTTCTTTTAATTTATCTAAAACCTTATCCTTAAAAGACAAAATATCCATACAAACACTCCTTATTCTTTTTTGGTATTATATCATATTTTCATAACTTCTTCAATTTTCTTTATTTAAAAAATTGGAAATATTGAATATTGTAAATACAATTAAAATGGTTATAGAAGCCAAAGCCTGACTTTCTAAATAATACCTTGCATTTGATAATGAATAATTAATATTTGATATTAAAGGGAAATAATCCATTGATTGCATAGTATAAGAAATAGTGAATTCTCCGAAAATTATTGCAAATATTTGTAAAAAAACAGCAATTAATGTATTTTTTAAAAGCGGAAATTCTATGTATAAAAATAATTTTAACTTATTTGCTCCATCAATTTTAGCAGCTTCTAATATTGAATAATCAAATGATAATACTCTTTGTTGCATAAATGTATATGCTAGTGGAACTGATATGATTATATACCCCAATCCTAGTAAAATATAATATGGTATTGAAAAGTTGATATTTAAATATAATAATCCCATTGCTAAAAATGCCGATGAAACACCCATTGATGATATTATAAGTATATTTGAAATAATAACTTGTTTATGAGATTTAATATTTCTTAGAATAATATAAGTTAATAGTAATACAATGAAACTTACAATTGAAGATATTATAATAGTATTATAGAAAGATTTTGTAATCGGATAATATGCGTTTAAATCTTTTGAAAAAAGATTTATAAACCCTTTTAAAGTAAACTTTCTATTTATAAAATCAAAAAAGCCTGAAAATGTTCCGGTTAAAACAATAGAGTATTCGAAAATTAAGTATATAATTGAAAATAAAATAACAAAAATATTATTTTTATCTACATAATTTTCTTCTATATTCATTTCAAATATTTTTGGTAATGATATAATATAATTTAATATAAGCAAAACTATAAATTGAATTATTGCGTATGTTAAAGCTTTTGAAAAATCTAATGAACTTCTTAGTGTAGTAAATATAGCAACTTCAAATGTTGAATATTTTATTCCACCCAATGATAATACAATAGCAAAGCTTACAAATGAATATGTAAATACTAGAAATGACGCTTTTAAAATAGCAGGTAGTGCTATAGGTATTTTAATATATTTTATTATATACCATCTATTAGAACCATCAATAATAGCATTTTCAATATAGTTTTTCGGTATTGATTTTAATGAATCAGAGATATATTTTACAAAAATTGGAGAGTTATAAAAAGAATGTGCTAAAATAATAGCAGTTAATGAATATAAAATATTTATATTAAAAAGCTTGCTAATTAATCCATTTGAACTATATAATAACGAAAAAGCTATTATTGTAGGTATAGGTGGAAAGAAAAAAGGTATAAAAAATGAGTTTTCTAATATTTTACTTAAATAGTTTTTATTATTAGCTACATATAATGATGGGAAAAATGATATTAAAAATGATATAATAACAGATAATGATGCCTGCAAAAAAGTATATTTTAAAATTCTTAATGTTCTAGTTTTGAATAATATTTCAAAAAAATCTTTAACATCAAAATAGTTCAATATTAAACTTCCAATAGGTATTAACCATAGTATTAAAAAAAGAATAATAAAGAAATATAATTTTCTCATAACATCCTCCTAAAGAAAGGGGTAAAAAAATGAAAAAGAAATTCAAGGTATTTGTACTATATACATTATTGTATATGCTAAGTAATACAGCATTAGCAAAATTTATTTGGCCACCATATTTAACTAATCAAGGAGAAACTTATGCTACTATTAATTTTAAAACAATGGATCAAAATATTCAAGTGAAAATATATGAAAATAATATTTTATTTAAATTATTCGAAAATTTAACACCTGGATTAATTCATTTAAAATTAACGGATTTAAAACCAGCTACAAAGTATTATTTTGAAGTAAAAACAAATGATGATTATTATAAAGGGTATTTTTATACTAAGGATAATACAAAAACTTTAAGATTTATTGTATATGGTGATACAAGATATTATGATAAACAACATAAAATGATAGTGGATAAAATAATTGAAGAAAAGCCGGAATTTGTTTTAAATGTGGGAGATTTAGTTGA